>JAUPKO010000053.1 GCA_030837395.1 Actinomycetota bacterium
GAGGCTACGGCCACCGGCCACTACGCCGAAGCGACAGCTGTGGCGTTGGATGCTTTGCGTCAGCGTGCTGTGCGGGACTTCCAGGCCCGGGTCGAGATGGCGCGGTTGCGGCGCCAACACGCGGACGCCCTGGAGACAACCGCCCGGCTGCAGCAGGCCCTTGATTCCGCAGCCGAGGAGGAGGCCCGCCTCGTGCATGCTGCCACGCACGACGCGCTGACCGGCTGTCCCAATCGGGCGCTGCTGCACGAGCGCCTCAACAGCGCGATCCGGCGGGCCCGCGCAACGGGGCGGCACTTGGCCGTTGCCTTCGTCGACGTCAACGGGCTCAAGACGGTGAACGATCAACAGGGTCATGCGGCCGGCGACCTTCTGGTCTGTGGTGTGGCGTACTCATTGCGGGCTGTGAACGGCCCGCACGACACCGTCGCCCGGGTGGGCGGGGACGAGTTCGTCATCGTCGTTGTGGCCCGCGCCGATGAGCAAGGCTGCCTGGCGTGGGTCGAGGAGTTGCGCGAGGTCCTGCAACCCTGGGACGGGTCGGCCGACCACGTCCCCGCGAGCAGGGCGAGTGCTGGGGTGTGTGTCGTGGCGCCGGCGTGCGCCCTGCCGGGTGAGGCGATTCTGGCACGCGCCGACGAGCTGATGTATCAGGCCAAAGCCGCCGGTGGCGCGCACCCGGCGGTGGAACTGCTGGTGTAGCCGGCCCGGTGGTGGGGGTGCACCCATTAGCGTGAGGTCATGATCACAGGTCGTCGCGCCGTTGTTGTGGCCCTTGCCGGAACCTTGGCCCTGGCAGGGTGCTCCGACGATGCTGCCGACCCAGCCGCTGACTCCTCGGCCTCGGCAGCGGTCGGCTGGGTGGCCCCGACCAATGCCCAGCCGATGTCCGCCGCTGATGCGCAGGCCTACCAGGGCGCCGCGGGGGCGGCCTTCGCCCCCGTGGCCGCGCAGGTGCCCGGCATGTGGGTGGGGGTGTGGCAGCCCGAGCAGGGTCGCACCAGTTTCGCCCTCGGTGAGGCCGTGAAACCCGGCACGGCCGCGCAAGCAGGGGACGTCGGCCGCATCGGCAGCCTCACCAAGACGTTTACCGCCACCGCTGTGCTGCAGCAGGTCGAGCGGGGGACGCTGGCATTGGACGACACCATCGCCGACGTGCTGCCAGAGCTCGCCGCGACTTACCCCGACATCGCCGCTGTGACTGTCCGGCAGTTGCTGAACATGTCCTCCGGCCTGCCGGACTACACCGCTGACGCCGACTTCTGGCGTGAATTCCTCACCGATCCGACCAGGGTGTGGACCCTCGATGACGTGCTCACGGTGGCCTTGGTGAAACCCGCCTCCGCCGCTGGTACCCCGGCCTACTGCAACACGAACTACATCGTCCTGGGCGCCATGCTGGAGAAGGTCACCGGGAAGACCGCCAGCGAGATCGTGAATGCCGTGGTCGAGCAGGCGGGGCTGGGGCGCACAGCCCTCACACCACCGCCGGACAACGCCATGCCGAACCCCCACAGCAACGGCTACCTCTCCCCCACTATCGCCGCCCAGTTCACCAGCCTCGGCGCCACGATCCCGCCCAACAACGACGTCACGAACTGGACTGTCTCGATGTCCGGCACGGCCGGCGCCATGTACTCGACCGTCGACGACCTGCTGACGTGGGCCGGTACGGGCATGGGTACCTCGATGTTGACCCCGGCCATGGCCGATGCCCGCTTGACGGACACCTCCGAGTTGGCTCCCGGTGAGTTCTACGGCCTCGGGATCGGAATCACGGACCGGTGGCTGGCGCACTCCGGGGCAATCAACGGGTGGATGTCCGACATGCGGGTGGACCGGCGCACCGGTGCGGTGGTGGTCACGTTGGTCAACATCGAGGGGGGCCTGGAGCCGGCCAAGCCGGTGATCGACGCCATGGTCGCACAACTCGACGTGGGTCAGGGGTGACGTCCAGGCGCCTCCGGCGGGAACAGCACCTGTCCGGCCGGGAACTCCTCCTTGGTCATCGGGCGGCCAACGAGATAGCCCTGGGCGTACGTGCAGCCCATCTCCCGCAGGGCCTGCAACTGCGCGGTGGTCTCGACGCCCTCGGCGACGGAGGTCTTGCCGAATCGGTGGATGAGGTCGAGGATCGACCGGACGATCTCCCGGTCGGACTGCGTGCGCAGCATGTCTGACACGAAGGCCATGTCGACCTTCACGATGTCGGCCGGTGACGAGCGGAACGAATCCAACCCGGAGTAGCCGGTGCCGAAGTCGTCGATGGCCACGTGCACGCCGCTGCTGCGCAGACCGGCCAGGGCTGTGTAGGCGTCGCATCCGGCGTCAAGTACGCGGTCTTCGGTGACCTCCACCGTGATCAACTCCCGCGGGACGCCGGTGCGCGCGATCTCCTTGTCGATCAGCCCCACGGTCATCGCTGACAGCCAGGCCGGCGGCGCATTGAACGCGACCCGAACATCGGTGCCGGCCTGGTGCCAAGCCAACGCGGCCTCACACGCCTCGCGCATGACGTATTCGGTGATGGACCCCATGAGTCCCATGTTGTCGGCCAAGTGCAGAAACTGCTCCGGCGCGACGAGGTCCCCCGCACCGTCGTGCATCCGGACCAGCAGTTCGGCCGAGGTGACTTTGCCGGTGGCGACCTCCATCAGCGGCTGGTACAGGCACACCAAGTCGCCGGCGGCGACAACCTCGCGCAGTTGCTGTCCGATCCGCAGGCGATCACCCTGGTGCGGATCAGCCGATGGGTCGAAGAAGACCGCCCGGTCGCGCCCGCCCGCCTTGGCATCACGCACGGCCACCTCAGCCCAGCGCATGAGTTCGTCCCACCGCACGTCGCCACCGCGGGCCTGCGCGACGCCGATGCTCACGGTGACCGCGATCGACAATTCCCCGACTGCGAATGGCTCGTGCATGGTGACCAGGACTCGTTCGGCGAAGGCCGCGTGGCCGTTCCGGCCGTCCGTCGACCGACGCAGGATCGCCAACTCGTCCCCGGCGGTGCGGGCCAAGAGGTCCTCTTCGCCGGCCACCAACGCCACCCGGCGGACCACTTCAACCAGCACCTGGTCGCCGACCTCCGGGCCGAAACTGTGGTTCACCGCCTTCAGCCCGTCGACATCGACGATGAACAGCGCGAGCGCCGGGTCCGCCGGGCCGGCCTCCAGCACTGCATTCAACTGCTCGATGAAGGTCTGCCGACTGGGCAGTCGGGTCATCGAATCCCGGCGCGCGCGCAGCCGCAGCAACTCCTCTGAGGCATGGTTGTCGGTGACGTCCTCCAACACCAGCACGGCCGCGACAGCATCCTCGGCCACCTCGTCCGCACCGTCGAACTCCATGCCGGACTCGGGTCTGGACAAGGTGGGGCGTAACCACAGGGCCGATCCCTGCCGCGGGATCACCTGCAGGTCCCGACCGGACAGCACGTCGAGGTCCTGGCCCGGAACTGCGGAGGCCAGCATCGAGTCCAGCGGCACATCCTGGGTGTCCGCCTCGGTGACGCCCAGCAGTCCCAGAAATGCCGGGTTGGCCTGCCGGACGAGCAATGATTGGTCTTCAGCCACTGTCACCCACGCTGCTGCCGTGGGCAGATCTCGGAAGACCGAACTCATAACGGCCGAGTGATGGGCGGCCTGGGTCTGGGCGCGGCGGCGCTCATCGGCGACCGAGGCGAGCAGGAAGGCCGACACAGTGATCGCGATGAGATACAACTGCACCGCCAGAATGTCCGAGGCCGATGTCGCGGGATTTGCCCGGTAGACACCCAGGGAGTTTGCGGTCGCGATCGAGATCATCACCAGGGTCAAGCCGACGACCAGTGCCGTCACCGGAGCCGGACTGATGACGGCCATGGCCAGCAGCAACGGCACGATCAGGTACTCAGACCCGGGCAGTGCGGACCCCACCGGCGTGACGAACACCAGCACCACGAGCACAGCACCGGCCAGGGCAGTGCCGACCACGATCGGATCTCGCAGGGCCCGGTTCGTGGACCTGTTCCACGCGAAAACGCCCAGCACCGTGGCACTGCCTGCCACCACACCGACCATCGTGCCCACCCCGATCTCGGTGGTGGCGTCCTTCAGGAAGTTTGACTCCGGAGGGTTGAACAGCAGCACCAGTCCCCACACCGCCACGAAGCGCACAACGGCTGCGGTCAGCGCCGCCAGGGATACCCAACCGACAGACGAACCCAACCCAGCCGTTGCGGTGCGGTGACGCTGCACGATGAGGGCGTAGCAGGCCGCCGCGAACGCATCTGCCAGTGAGCGCACCACGACGGTCAGGGTCGACATGTCCCGTGACCACTGCCAACCGGCGAGGGCGAGTGCGAACGGCACCAGCACTAACCACCAGCGACCCACCGGACGCAGTAGCAGGAACCCCGCGGCTAGGCCGCCGCCGAGCCAGATCACGCTCACTCCCGTGCTGGACACCAGCAGCGCTTGGGCGGCTATCGCATAGGCAGACCACGCCACCAGCCACAGCCCGAATTCACCGAACCGTCGCATGCCCACCACCCTCTGGCCCTCCGCCCCCAGAGCCTGACCAGCCGACTCCGAGGATCAGGCGCCACCGGAGGCGGCAGCCACGATTAGTCCGCCGATCGAGCACAGGACCGCCAGGGTGACCACGAAGAATGCGACTTCCCCGCCGGATCCCCGCTCGCTCCACAAGGCATAGACGGTCACGATGAAGAGCATGACTGCCGCTAGGCCAAAAGCAATACCCATCGCGCTTCTCCGATCGTCGAGGTTGCCCTTCGACTGTAGTGGATCACATCCGATCAGGCGGGGCCGAACTGCCGCGCGTCAGGGCTCGTGCGGGTCGTTGAGGAAGCCATCCCAATCGTGCAGGCTGCCTAGGCCGAAGGCCACCTCAAGGTTGCGCCGAGTGCACACCTGGTCGGCCGGCCCGTACGCGATCACCTGACCGCTGACCAGCACCACCCAGTCCGCCGCGCGCGCCTCGTCCAAGTCGTGCGTGGTCAGCACCACGCTGCAGCCGTCGGCGCGTTGGCCGTGGATCAAGTCGTCGATGGTGCGTGCCGAGGTGATGTCCAGTCCGGTGAGCGGCTCGTCGAGCAGCAGCACCTCGTGCTCCTGGGCGATCCCCTGCGCCACCAGCACCCGTTGCCGCTGTCCGCCACTGAGTTCGTACAGGTGGCGGTCGGCCAAGTCTGTGATCGCCATGTGGGCCATGGCACCGTCGACAGCGGCGTGGTCGGCCTTGCTGAACCGGCGGAACAGCCCCACCCGTGGGTAGCGCCCCATCATCACCGCCTCGCGCACGGTGATCGGCACCCCGACCGACACCGGCGTGGCCTGCAGCACGTAACTGATCCGGTTGCGTACGGCGGCCGGGTCACGTCCGAGCACCGTGAGAGTGCCGCCCGTGGCCGGCACCAGACCGGCCAACGCCGACAGCAGCGTCGACTTGCCCGATCCGTTCGGCCCGATCACCGCGGTCGCACCGACCAGCGGAATCTCGAAGGAGGACGCGCGCAGGGCAACGTGCGAGCCGTAGCTCAGTTCGAGGTCGCGGGCGACTGCGAGGTTGTCGGTCATGCGGCGGCCACCTTGCGCGGCACGACTTGGCGGAACGCCATAGTGGCGAAGAACGCGAGGATGGGGATGAGCGCCATGGTGGCCGACCCAGCCGTGCCGAGGTGGTAGCTGATCATCAGTCCGAGCCACACCGACACGACCGCGATCAGTGAGGCGCCAAGCATCATGCGTGGCACGCTGCGGGCGATCAATGCCGCGGTGGCCGGCGGGCCGACCAGCAGGCCGAACACGAGCAGGGTGCCCACAGACTGGTAGCTGCCGATCACCGCCGCGGCGATCAGCACCAGCAGTGCGGCGTGGGCCCGGCGTGGGCGCATCCCCAGCAGTTCGGCCTTCTGGCGATTGAAGGCCAGCGCCAGGAAGGGTCGGTAGAGCGCCACCGAGGCGGCCACGATGATCATACCGAGCACGCCCTGCCGCACGAGGTCGCCGGCGCTGACGCCGAGGGCGTCGCCGAACAGGATCGCCGTGAGGCTGCCGCTGTAGGAGTTCACGCTCGAGATGATGACCACACCCAGTGCCAGCATGCCCACGAACAGCAATCCGATCGCGGTGTCCTCCCCGAGCTTGGACTGCCGGGTGACCCATTCGATGCCGGCCACCATGACCGCGGCGGCGATCGCCGCGCCAAGTGCCGGGTTGGCATCAAGCACCACCGCTGCGGCGATGCCGGGTACCACACCGTGCACGAAAGCGTCGCCGAAGAAGCTCATACCGCGCAGCACCAGCCAGGTGCCCACGACAGCGCACATCAACCCTGCCAGCACACCACCCACCAGCGCCCGCTGCTGGAACCCGAGAGCGAACGGTTCGGTGAACCACTCCAGCACGGTCATGCGGGCAGCCTAGCCAGCCAACGCGTCGGCGATGCGCTGTGCGTCGGTGGTCATCATGCCCTGGTAGGTGTCGGCGCCGGAACCGGGTTCACCGAGGCTGTCAACATAGAGCTCCACCACCTCGACGTCGCCAACCTCCCCGGCAAGCGCATCCACCAGCGCGCTGGGATTCGCGGAGTTGGCGAAGATCGCGGGCACGCCGGCCTGCTCGACGGTTGCCGCCAGCGTCGCCAGCTCGGCAGAACTTGGCTCGGCCAGGGTCGAGCCACCGGGGACCACCACACCGGCGATGTCGAAGTCGTAGGCCGCGGCGAGGTAGCCCAGGGCGTCATGGTCGGTGACCAGGATGCGCTTGTCGGCCGGCACCGCTGCGAGTGTGGCGCGCACCTGCTCATCGGTGGCTCGCAACTCGGCCGCTACGTCGGTGCCGCATTTCTCGTAGGCGGCGTCGCCGGTGGTGGTGGCCAGTTCCTTACCGATGAGCTCGGCCGCGGTGGCCGCGCGGGCGGCATCCAGCCAGACGTGCGGGTCCAGTCCACTTTCGGAGTGGCCCTCGCCCTCCGTTGCGGCCGCTGCGCCACTTTCCGCCACCGCTTCTTCCTCCGCATGGCCGTCGTCTTCCGCCAACGGCAGGGGGTTGAGCAGGGGTGCCACCTCGAGCACCGTCGCACCGTCCTGGGCAGCAGAGTCCAGCGCCGAGGTCAGTCCCTCCTCCCACCCCAACCCGTTGGCGATCACCAGGTCCGCGCCGACCACCGTCGCGATGTCCGCGGACGACGGCGTGAAGTCGTGGGGATCGGCCCCCACGGGCATCAAGGTGGTCACCGTGCCACCGGCGCACTCGGCCACCTGCTCGGCAACGTTGCCCCAGATCGTCGTCGTGGCCACCACCTTGGCTCCGCCATCGGCGGTACCCGTGGAGTCGTCGCTGGTCGAGCCACATGCGCCGATGGTCAGGGCGGCTGTGAGCGCGAGGGCGGAGGACGCGGCGGCGCGACGACGAAATGTCATACCCGAACAATATCAGTAATGACAATCGTTCCCAACAAGGGGTCGACTAGACTCAA
>JAUPKO010000530.1 GCA_030837395.1 Actinomycetota bacterium
CCCGGGCGTTCTGCGAGGCCTTAGCCACACATTCCCACCCCGGTCCGGAGCGGAAGCCTTCGGAATGGATCACCGACCAATCCTGGTACCTCTACCCCTGGCGTCAGGATCCGACGATTTCGTCGATGCTCGTCACGCTCGATGCCCTGCATGAGCGATTGGAGCCATTTGCCGACACCTCGGCGCACATCTGGCGGCGCCTCTGCGAGCCAGCACCTGATGAGCACCCCGGCGCCATCTGGTTTCTGTTCTTGCCCCTGACCGGCGATTCGGGCAAGACCGGCGCCGACCGCGGCTTCGGCGAGCACCTCTACGTCAAGATGAATTCGCGCGGCCGGCCGTTGACCACCTTCGAGGTGTTCAAAGCCGATTTCGAGTCCATGATGCGAACGGCCGACCCCACCAGGTACCGCCACCTGGTGGAAAGCATGGACGGAGCCTGGGCCGACATCCTCTGGAAGTATGAGCGCAGGTTCGGCGGCGACTACCAGACCGACGAGGAATTCGTCCGGTACCTGACCTTCATCATCGACATCTGCGAGTGGCGCGATGGCCAGCCTGAACGCCGCTGGCATGATGAGGCGGCCGGGCGCCTGCGCTCCCTCGAGGATCGGGCTCGGCTGGCGTTCGCCGACTCTAAGAATGCTGATCATGCAGCGCGCAACCGGGACTTCTTCTTCCACGCGTTCGACACCTGGGTGGATAGGGACCCAGGTCCGGAGTTGGGGCTGCTCTTCCGAACCCCCGACGATGGCGAAGGACCGCTACCGCTGTTCACCAGCACGTCTGACCTGTTCGGTGCCTGCATCGCAAACTACGGCACGGCCTTCCCAGCCCAGGAGACTCTGCTGCTCTTCGGCGTGCTGCTGCTGCGTCAGGCCGACCAGCAGATCGGTGTCGAAGATGCCGCACGCCGTCTGCGCTCGCTGCGCAACATCTCTGCCGCCAACCTTGACGTGAAGAACGTGATGTCGCGCTACGTGACTGCCACCACGAGGCTGATTCTCGATGGCCGCATCGACGACCTCGACGGATTCAACCAAGACTGGGTAGCAGATGAGGCGCTCAAGTGGGCAACGATGGCAGCCCACCCGGAGATCATCCCCGCGATCCACGCACTTGAGGACAACCCGTTGACGCGGGGGCGAGTCGCGGCCTTCGACCTTGACCCCGCTCGGCTGGAGCAGAGGGCGGTCGCCTTCACCAAGATCACGGCCACGGACAGCGATTCCCATCTTGTCCAGCTGCGCGACCTGCTCATGGCCGCGCTCATCACCAAAGGCGACTACTCGCGCCACGCAAGAGGAGGGCGCCGACAACTCGGCAGTTCCCGCAGCGACCAGTCGTGGACAGACCTACTCACGACAGGCTCAAGGGATGAACTAGCCCGGATGCGAAGCGCGCTCACAGACCTTCTCGACGATGTGGCCGCGCGGCTGTCCACCGGCGCCCCCCATCCGCTCGCGGCGCTCGACGCCATACGCAGCGCGTGGGTCGCGGACCGCGAGTCCGAGAAGCCGCCCAGCTTCGACTGGCGCTACTACCTCGCCAGGTATCAGGGTGCCCGAAGCCAGGCGGGTATCGGCTTCTACGACGGCCACTACGAAGCAGAGCAGGGCGGCTTCCACCTGCGTGAGTTCAATATCCTCTGGGGAAGGAGCTACACCTCCTACTTCGCCAACGCTCTGCTGCTCGCTGCGTGGGTCGACGGGGAACTATCGGACGTCGCCGAGTGCCCCCGTTGGTGGCACAACTACGACTCCGGACTCACCCTGAAGGAGTCCGGTATCGAAATCATGTGCTACGAAGATGCCCTGGTCATCGTGACTCCACCCGCGTCGGCGCGCAGCGGTGCGCAGCCCGCCGCCGACAGGCCACCCAACAAGGCAGCCGACGACGACGCATCCGACAACCCACCTCCTGACTCGCCCCTAGCCGATGCGGTGTCCAACGTGCTGGCGCCATTCGCAGGCACCGAGTTGGTCGATGACGTCGCCGCCCCATCGGATGAAAATAGAGACACGACCGAGGCGGGGAAGATGTTCAGAGTCTCCGTCGCGCAGCCGGACGCCGGCAACCCGCTGGTCGACGCCGAGGATCGCGTGCAGTTGTGTATACGCCTCGTGCGGGCCCTCGCAGCCGCTGGACTGTAACCCTGCCAACTGGTCCGGCCTTGATTGGGCAACCCCTTCCGGCGGTCTGTGATCCGATCTCTTCCCAGAGGTGCTGCCCGTGCAAGCACTCACGTCCGCTGCGGGCACGGTGAGGAGACGCAGCGCGAGATGCGATGACATCCGGCGTCGTTGACACAATCTGTTGCGTGGGGTGACCGGCGTCGCGGTGGTGGCGGTACCGGCGGGTTGACGTCCTGCGAGATGGCACCGTCAATCAGCGAGTCTTGGTAGTGGCTGATCGCCGCACCGCCATCGTAGGCCAGAGCGCCGAACGCCACCTGCGCGAACCCATTACCCGCCCGGGCTGTCCCCCACACCGGCGCGCCTGATGCATCTGGGCCACTGGCATGCCCGCCACCGCCGCACTCATCGGACTCATCGCACTCGGACCAACAGCGTTCACCGCGCGCACCGTCACCTGACACGACACCCGTTTCGCAACCCTGCGATCAACAACGGCGACGCGACGATAGGGAGGGACTCGCGGCCACAGCCGGGTGCGGCTTCGCCCATGTCACACCATCATCGACGGAGTACTGATGGTTGCTGACAGGCGCAATCAGGGGCCCGCGCCGTGAAGACGACCGACACGCGCGTTACCCGCCGTCACATGCCGCTTCGTCGGCGCAGAAGGAGCGAGAATCCCCGGCTTCAGATGCGACCAAAGACCCGCCTGACCCGCATGTTCAGGCGCCACCTGGCCAACATCAACCGCCGGGGGCGGACACCAAGACACGCTAACTACCCCCACACCAGAACTGAGGAACCCGGTTTGAGGCATCCAGGTAACGGTTGCCGCATTCGACCAGGGACTACTCCGTGGCCACCCAGCAGCGCGTACGGCCCAAGCACACGCCGGCCCAACTCGGCACATCCCCCTTCCCACCATGACTCACCCCAACAAACCACTGACCTCCCCCGAGTACACCAGCGCCAACTGCTCCCGGGCCCGTGACCCCGCGACGTAGAGCAGTGACCGTTCCGCCGTCAGCGCCGCCTCCCGAGCGGCCTCCTCACCGGTCACCACCTTGGCGGTGGGAACGCTGCCGCGCCCGACCGGGGCATCGCCACGCACCGGAATTCCAGGCCCTTCGCCCGGTGCATCGTGATCACCTGCACCCCGCCAGCCCCACCAGCGTGGTCGTTGGATTCGACCTTCACTGCTGTCACCCCGGCCACGGTCAGCGCCGACGCGAAGGCGGCAACATCCGTACCCACCCGGCACAGCACACCGA
>JAUPKO010000002.1 GCA_030837395.1 Actinomycetota bacterium
CTTAGCTGGCGCTACGAGTAGGTTTTCCGGGACAACGCCTGAGATCGGGAACACTCCGAACACCCTCCGGACTGTCGAAGTCGGGCATGGGTATGGGTATGGGTATGGGTATGGGGCCGGTGGCGGCAACCGGGGACCCGCGCCTTCCGGAGGTGATTCCGACGAAGCCTGAACTCCTGATGTACGCCCCTTGAGATCATTGCCTCTTGAGCCGGGCTGGCGGCGGCGGGACGGGGGTGGGCTCGAAGACCAGGCGCCTGGCGCTGCCGGGAAAGGTGAGGGCCATGGCGGTGAGTTGCTCGCCGAGGGCGTTGACCGCCCTGGTCCTGGCGGGGCAGGACTGCGGCTCGAGGCGCACCACCAGTTTGCCGGGCTGGAGGGACAGGCTGCCGGCGGTACGCATGACGGCGGCGATGAGGGTCCGGGCTTCCTGTTGGCTGCGGGCGTAGTGGGGCGCGATCAGATCCACGAGTTGGTTCTCGAGGGTCCAGGCGGTGGTGGCGAGCAGAGCGGAGAGCATACGGCCTTGGACGCTGGGTTGGCAGTAGCCGGCCTGGGCGGGGTGTTCGCGCGGGGGCAAGGTGGCCAACTCGTCGCTGAGCTGGGCGAGGCGCGCGTCCAGGTCGGTGAGCCGTCCGATCTGGCCGGGCGAGAGGGTGGCACGGGCTTGGGCGATGGCCTGCTCGGGGGGTAGCGTTGCGCAGCTCTTGCCGAGGCGAGCGAGGATGGCGTTGCGCTGGCGGCGCAGCTCGCGCCGGAGTTTCTCCGCTTCGACATAGCGCGGGTTGGGGTGGTCGGCACCGGCCGCCACGGGAGTCTTGTCGTAGGTGATCTGGCAGTCGAGGGCAAACTCCTGGCGCAAGTACTTGAAGATATTCTCCTGGTCGCCGATGCGCCCGAAGAGGATGGCCGCCAGGTCGGTGGCCGGCAGGTCGGTGCCGCCGGCCAGGATGACGGTCTGTCCGCCGTCCTGGCGGCGGATGCGGATCTCGCGCAGGACGACAGTCCGGCCGGTGGCGCGCCGACCGGGCTTGCGTCCCGGACCGCGGTCGATCGTCTCGTAGACCGGCAACCGCACCTCGCGTTCGTAGGGGGCGTGGGCATAGAGCCGTGGGCCGATCTGGGTGGGGCAGGGCTGGAACAGGTTGTCCGGCAAAGGCGCGCCGGGATCGCGGCGGTAGGTCAGCAGGCCGCACCCCAGGGCCAGGAGCCGCTCGAAGGTCAGCGCGCAGTGTCCGCCCCGGTCGAAGGCGACCAGCGGCTTGCTTCCCGGCGGCAGGACGCGGCAGACTTCGGCGACGACCTCGGGGAGCACGTGCGACAGGCTCTCGTTGAACTCCGACGGGATGGCCAGCAGCGGCATGCCACCGGGCAGGTGGACCCAGTTGGTGGTCTGTCCCTTGACCACCTTGCGGCAGCGTGCCGACCAAGTCTCGCCCACTTTGGCCTGCCCGTGGTACACGGTCACGTGGCCGTCGGTGTAGACGGCGCGGATCGGGCCTGAGGTGCAGGCCCGCGCCTGCGCCACCGCAGTGGTCACCTGTGCCATCTGGCCGCGGGCGAGCAGCGCCCCGAGCTTGCCGCGCAGGGTCTTGACGTCAGGAGCGCGGTCCAACCCCAGCACCAGCCCCAAGGTGCGCGGCTGGTCGTCGCGCAGTTGCTCGACGCGGCGGATGCGCAGCAGCGCCATGGCCACCAGCGTCACCAGCACCGTACGCAGCCCGTAGAAGGCCGCGCGGAAGGAGCCGCAGAAGGACTGCACCGTGGCCAGCAGCGGGTCCTTCGACAGCAACGCCAGAGCCATCAGGACCCCAGCCCACGGGGTCCGTTCGACCGGGGCGAAGAGCGGGGCGGCGTCGCGCAGGGCGCCGAGGCGGGCAGCCGTGCGGTCGGTGGTGCGGTCGACAGCCAGACTGGCTTCGGTCCGGTCGCTGAGAACCGGCGCGGGCTGCACCGCCGCGGTGATGGTGACGGCGGCGGTCGTCAACTCCAGGGCCGCTGTCGACTCCTCGGCAGGCGTCTCGGCGACGGCCGTCTCGGCGGCGGTCATCTCGGCGGCGGTGGCGGCCGTCGCGACGGCCACGACGGTCGCTGCCGACGGCTCGGCGGCGAGGCTGGCCGGGCTCGGCGTGCCGTCGGCTGCCGACGGCAGAGCCAGCGACGCGCTGGCCTGCTCTCGGGCCGCCGCGCTCGCCGACACGATGGTGCGCACCGTTCCGTAGCCGACGTGACACAGGCGGGCGATCTCGCGCAGTTTGGTCTTCTGGGCGCGCAGGCGCAGAATCCGCTGCCGGGTCGCTTCCCCGACCCGGCGCGGTGCGCCACTGCGCGGCCGGTCAGCCAACCCCTCGACCCCCTTCTCGCGGCGCCTGGTCACCCAGTAGCGCACCGTGCGCGGGACTTTACCGATGGCCCGGGCGATCTGCCACTGCGTCGCATACTTGTTCAGGTACACGCTCGACCAAGCCACCCGTTCCTCGGTCCGGTCGCTCAGGTGGTACTGGAAGGCCACCACGCCGTCCAGCAGGACAAAGCGCATGCCTTCCTCGTCCACGAACCGGCAACGGGCGGAGACGAA
>JAUPKO010000531.1 GCA_030837395.1 Actinomycetota bacterium
ACGTACCACTCCACGTTCTGGCAGGCGTGATACCACGCGCCGCGGCCCAGCACGGACCACCCGGCGGGCTGGACCCAGCCGGCGGGCGGCGTCCAGCGGACGGGCGGCGGGGTGATGGTGATGAGCTTCTGGACCTTCGTGGTGCCGACGATGGCCGTGATCGTGTAAGTGCCGGACTTGTAGTACTCGTGGGCCATCTCGAGCGTGCAGTTCTGCGGATAGGCAACGGCTGAACTGATCTTGCACCGACCTTGCCGAACGTAGGGATACTGCTCGTCCCCAAAGTTCACGCGCACCTTGGTCTGGGAGTCGATCCCCGAGAAGACCACCAGCGGGGTTCCCTGCACCTGCTTGTCTATGCGGAGCACGTCCGGAGCCACGATGCTCACCGTCGCCGCTGTTCCTGCCTTGGCCTTCGCGCTCGTCGCCGCCGATGCCCCGGGCGCCATCAATCCCAATGACGCGGCCACGGACACAGCGATCACTACTCGAAGAAACGCCCCCGCTGTAGTGACCATCGTTCTCAGCCTCTCCGTTGCAGCCTGCTGAGGTGACGTTAACGGAACCGTTCCTCATGCACAATCTGCTGCACTTCCAAGCGGATGGCACCCATCTAGAGCTCGGCGGAGGTCAGCAGCCCCGCCTCACACCGGTCGTTCAAACGGGCAAACGTCACCACTGACTGCCCGCGCTCGCCGGCGGTGCCCGAATGGGACTGCCCAGCTCGGTTGACTCGCGGGGTGTGATCTATCAGGCCTCGAGGGTGAGTGCGGCGTAGTGGGCGGTCTCGAACTCGGCGGGGTGAGCATGCCGACCTTGCGGCGCGTTGACCCATGCGGGTGAACGTCAGCAACAGTCCCATCGTGCGCAGTTCTGACATCGCGCAACACAGACTTCCTGCCTTCAGTCCACCTGAGCGGCGATCACCTCTGGGCTCCGTCCTCCGGCCACGCTTCCGCACTACTGCGCCCGGGTGGGAGCAGTGCTACCGCGCATGCACGTGGGTCGCGCACTGGGAGACGGCTCCGCCTAGTATTGTACGTGGACGACGTGGGGGTCTGAGATGAAGGTGCACGCGCGGTTGTCGTCTGTCGCCGTTTGCCTTGTTGGCCTGATGGGGGTGTTGCCAGCGCCGGCGCCCGCAGTCGATACCGGTGACTGGCCGGGCGCGTACACGTCAATCAGCGGCCCGGCGTGTCCCGGGGGCGCGCGTTGGCGCATGGTGATGCTGGAGTACTCCGTGAACGGCTCGGGCGCCACGCTGAGCCGGGATCCCTCCGTGCTCCGTGGATATCAGACGACTCTGCAGGAGGCCGCCGACACGGTTGCGCAGGCCTCGGCGTGCGCGGTGACGTGGGACGTCGACATCGTCGACATGGGCCCCCGCGTCTACGACTCAGGTCGCGGGGCCGACCCGCCGTCGGCACCTGTCCAGGCCTACAAGGCACGTGGCTACGACATCGTCATGTTCCGGTACCCCAGCAACGGGGATGCCGCAGACTTCGTCGGCAAAACCAACACGACGAGTTGGATTCAGTTCCCCGCGGGCGGATCACACACGGAGTCGGTGTTCCCCTGGACCACGGTCGTGATCCACGAGTGGCTGCACGATGCCGTACAGCAGCTCGGCGGCCGAGGTGAACTCGGCTTCCCGCCCGACGACGTTCATTGGGACTTCTGGAAGGTGGAGCCGTACGCGTCGATCTACGCCTCGCAGGGCGCGTATGCCGTTGCGATGGCCTACTACACCGATCTGATCGCCGGAAGGGTGCCGGTCGACGGAAAGCTCAAGGGGTTCTCGTCGAACGACTGGATCATGTGGGGCACCCCGAGTCACCCATTGCGTCAACCGGCCAACCTGTGGGTAGACGGAGGTCGGGCCAAGCCCAAGGGCTGGGCCTGTGTGAGGGTGTCATCATCGAGCGCCGAACCAGTCAGTATCACGATCGACGGCCCCGGAAGGCGCTGGGACACGACGCTCTCGGTCGTGCCGGCCTCCAGCAACGGACAGGCACCTACGGCCACGGCTCGCTTCCGATCAGTCAGGGGCCCCTGGCGGATTTGCGCCGTGCAGCCGGCCGACCCCAGTGCCCGTTTCGTGGCAGACAACGAATGTACGTCTCTGTACCTGTAGGAATCCTCCGGCGCCCATCCTGCGCGCGATGCGGGGGCGTCACTCGACGACAAGGCTCATTGGCACCACTTGATCGCCTAGGCATCTGGGCGAACTCGTTGGTTCCCGCCAGCTCCGCCGGAGGCATCGATTGCCGTACGGCATGCGGATAGGGGAGACCGCGCTGGCTCGATCACGTCGGTGTCTGCCACTGGTGGCGGGGGCCCGCACGGTCCTCGTGGCTGTTCCTGTGCATCTAGGGGGATTCCGAACTAGGCTCGTCGCGTGACGGCTGACGCTGTTGCTTCGTCGGTCTAGCCTCTGCGGATTGCCAATAGGGCACGCGCAGTCGCGCTCTATTGGAAGGGAGACAGCTGAATGCGCAAGGCCCTTCTTGCCGTCATGGCGGCGGCCCTCCTCGTTGGGGGGACCCTGGTGCCGGCCTCCGCAGCACCTCAGCCCGAGACGCCCAAGCAGTTCTACAAGATCCTCCAAGAGGCTTGGAACGGCTGGGCGGAAGAAGACCGTCAGGCCCATTGCGAGATGTGGACTGCCGACCCGAAAGGCCACGTGGCCTCCTTCGCCAAGTTCACTAAGGGCAACGAGGATCCGCAGCGCCCCCACCCCAGTCTCCCCCAGATTCGCAAGGCGATGACGAAGCTGTTCCAGTGGGCCTGCACCTAGTCTCTTAGCTGTAGTGACCCGTGAGGTTGTCGACTCGGGTGATGGGTGGCTGGCCGGTTGAGTCCCGTGTGGTGGTGTACGACGGCCACCGCGTGATCGGTTGTCGTGGGCGAGGCTAGCCGACCTTCGCC
>JAUPKO010000532.1 GCA_030837395.1 Actinomycetota bacterium
CACCAGGACGGCGTTGAAGTTCCGAAAGTGGTCGATGGTGAAGAAGGGCGTTGTCGGGTCCTCCACAAGAGCGGCCTTGTCCTGCACATTCGCGACCCGAACAACCAGCAGGTCGTCGTAGGGCTCACCTGTCTCGGGGTCGAGCGCGCTCGTGTGCGGCTTTCGGTACAGCAAGAAGCCCCGCCCCTTGGTACCCCGCGGCACCTTCCACGTCGGGACGTCGCCCCAGGTTGTGCCGAACTCCGTCTCGGGCAGTTCTTCGCAGATGGCGTCAATGTCATCCGGCGTCGCGAGGCGGTTCATGGCCTTGACCCTAGCGCTGCTGTGTCGGTGATCGAACCCTCCCGCGGGTCGGATTGGGCTGTCCAGATGTGCACGACAACCACTGCACAAACCACACGCGAGGTTCCTGTCGCGGCTCAATTGCGGCCCATTCGAACACTCGACTTCCCCCAGATTGGGGACCGTTGACGCGCCAAGGACGACCGCAATAGCGTAACAGTGCAGGTGCCGCCCGCATCTGATCGACTTATGGGCAGAAGGGATCCATCATGTCCGCCGAACAACTCGACGCGCTTGCGGACGCGGCTCGAAACGACACGCAGCTCACCGAACGCCTCAGCGCGGCCACCACAGTCGAGGATGCAATCGCTGTCGCAACCGATGCCGGCTTCAACGTCACGGCGGAGGACCTTGCGCCTCATGTCGCAACCGGTCGAGGCGAACTCACTGAACAGGAACTATCAAGAGCCGCAGGCGGCACCATTCAAACCATCACAATATGTTATTTCCCAACCGCCTTCCCCCTGTGTCGTTCTTAGCTGAGGCGGCCCCGTTTTTCGAAATCGTTCAGGTATAGAGGGCGGGACAAGATTTAGGGGCCGTTGCGCCCCATAATTGCAGAGGCAGTGAGTAGGGCCCTGCCCGGGACCACAGCCGCCGCCCCCATCACCGCCGACGGGCCGTCCATCGGCGCCTCAGAGCATCAGTCGCGGCACCCAGCCGACGTCGCCGAACAGGGCCGCACCCTCCCCTGGAAGTCCCGTGAAGAGCCCGGGCTCAGGCAGGTCAGGGATCGTCTCCCCCAGCATCGACCTGGGCAAACCTGCACCTGCGGCCAACCTCACGCCGTCAACGATTCGTGCGACATCGCCATCCCAGCGGTTGTCGCCGAGGTGGTTGGCCAGCAAGCGCAAGATGGCGACTCGACCCAGGTTGCCGCAGCAGAGGTGGTCCCGCCCCAGCAGAGGGGCGCCGGCGGTGGTGTCGGCTGCGCGGTACAACTCTGCCCGCCACTGGGTTGCCTGGGAATGACCCGGCAGCAGTTCCAGCAATCGTTGCCGGACAAGCGCGATACCGGGGGCGCCGGCGCACCACCCCAGCATGAAGCCGGGGGTCGGGCGCCGAACGCCGACCGATGCGTTCACGTCCGGCCGCAAGTCCGGCCAATTGCCGACGTCGGCATCGAACAGGTCCGCCTCGTAGCCAAGGCCCCGCAGTGCCGGCGGCAGCAGGGACGTGTCCCCGAGCGCCACTGCCGCCTCGATCAGGGCCAGGGCGATGCCACTGGCTCCGTGTGCGAGTCCGGTCAGCGGCGGCGCGTCCCGCATGGTCAGCCAACCACCGCTGTCGGGCTCCTGGCGTGCGGCGATCACCCTGGCGGAGGCCCCGATGAGGTCCAGCACATGCTGCCGGGGCACGTCAGAAGTCGACTCGTCACCCAGCATCCGCGCCAGGGGCGCCACCAGTCCCGCCGGCCCGGCGATAACGTCGATCCGCGGATCGGCTTCCACCTGTGCCGGGGTGAGGAAGTCCAGGATTGCGCGCTCGACCTGCGCCACCCCGGCTACCTCCACACCACTGCCCCGGACGAAGGCCAGTCCCCGCAGCAGCCCACCGACACCCGCGATCCCGGTGCCGTACGTCAGCACGAGCCGATGCACGCCATCCGGGTGTGCCAAGGCCTCCACCAGCGGCATCAAGGTGCGCCGGCACAAGTCCACCGCCTGATCGGCCCCTGTCGGCTCGGCCCGCGCCCACAGCAACAGCCCGACCGCCAGACCCATCCGGCCGTCGTACAGTCCAGGCCCGATCGACGCCACGTTGGCGTGCACCCCGTCCGGAAGCACCATGGGGCCCATCCAGGTGGCATGACCACGCGTGTCGAAGGCGGCGTCCGCCGTTGCTTGCAGGGACCGCTGCGCCAGGTCCGTCGCCGAGGCGGACGGACCGCTGGTCGCCGGTCCAGGCGCCACCCGATCGGTCGGGTGCAGGTCTGCAGTGGTCCCCTCCTGACGCATCCGGACACCACGGGCACGCAGCGATGCCCGGATCAGCGCCACTTGGAGTCGAAGGTCAGCGCCATCGAGGCTGTCGAGGTGGGCGCGGACCTGGGCGAGCTGATCCTGCTCGGGCCATCCCTGCAGCTCACCACACCACCAACGGGTCGATCCGCCGGTCAACGGCCAGGTGTAGTAGGGCACATCCAAACGCAGGAGAGCATCTTGATCAGCCGCCACCAGCGGCCAGACGGCCTCCCCCTGTGCATCCAGGTAGCCACGCGTCAGACGCTCGCACACCATCCCGGCCGCCACCATCGATCGCAGCGCCGACGGCTCCACCAGCGATGCGATGAGCGAGGCATAGACGTAAGTGGCACGCAGGACCGCCCGGTTGTGCGCGGACTCCACGCGGGTCAGCAGGTCAGGCAGCCAGGTGGTGCGGCCGGCAATCAGGACGGCGTAGGCATCGGTGAACCCGTCGACCACGGCCTCGACGTAGTCAGCGACCCGGTTGGGGCCACCCGGCTCACCTGGCAGACTCGTGGGGTGGGGCGCCTCGTACGTGCGCCGTCCGGCCACCATCGCGTCGGTGTTGATCGCCGTCCAGCCCGAACCCGGGTGGCGCTCGCCCGCTGCCGACACGCCTAATGTGGAGATGTCGACCGCACATTGGCGACCTTCCAACCACAGCCACGTCGGCAGCATGCCCACCCGCACAACCGAGCCCGACTCAAACGTGCTCATGGTGTCGGGGTGCTCGGCCAAGTCTGTGAGGTCGTGTGCGGACCCGAGCAGCAGCGTCTCAGCGTCGATCAGCACGAGTTGATCACCAGCGGCGATGAGGTTCTCATGGTGGCAATCGGTGGCCATCAGCACGTAGAGCAGGGCAAGCAGGCGCCCGGCGTTGCGGTAGAACGTCGACAGTTCGCCAGGATCACACGGCTTGGCTTCGACGAACTCGACATAGCCGTAGTGGCCATCTCCATCGCCGCGCAGGATCACCGCGGGGGCATACAGGTCCGGGCCGTCTGAGTGCCTGGACAAGCCACCCGCGGCAGCCGCGTACAGCGCCTCGAGTTGCACGCTGCGCGGCTTGTAAACCACGGTGCGATCTCCGAACGTCAGCAGCGCGACGGAGCTGCCGCCGTTGTGCCGGTCGCCAGCGGCAAGTGTCACGCCACCCAGCGGTTGGTCGACCGGCACGCCGAACCACTCGGCAAGGGCGGTTCGGTCACCTGCAACCCGCGTGAGCATGGTGGCCGAGGATCGGTGCCACTGGTCGATCAACGTGGCCAGCAGGCGGCCCAGCACGGGATAGTCGAGGAGGATCTCGGACAATCCGTTGCGTCGATGGTGATCGCAGAAGGCCAGATACCGCTCTCGCGCCGCCGGTTGGTCGGTGACGCCGGCCTGGGCGAGGAGCTTCGCGCCGAACGGCACATCTCGCCACATCACCGCCGAGAGGGCCGCCCCTGTTACCTGACTCAACCTGGACAGCAAATCCAGGTGCAGATCCCGCTGCACCTGGTCGGCCACGGGGCGCCCGAGGCCAGCTGCCAGCCGGCGGATCTCGTTGGAACTAATAGGAAATAGCAGGTGGGCGAAAGCAATGGTGTCCCGCACGGCGGGGTCGTCGTCGAGTTGGGCATCGACTGCCGCACCATCGGCTCGGGCCAGTGCCGCCACCAGTCGCTGGTACGAGGGCCACCAGGCCGGCTCTGCGAGGTCCGCATCCTCGGGTGCCGTGAAGACCGCTACGGCGGAGTCGAGAGTCAAACCGTCGCGGGCCAGCCGGGTCTCGAACCTGCCCACGTCCCGGGGGTCGACTTCGTTCCGCCAGGTCTCCAGGTGGGATTCGACCTCGGCGGGGATCAGAGGTGACGGCGGTTGCGTGGCCGCCCACCGCACTTGATCGGTCCACAGCCGTCCTTCCCTGCGCACCGCGGCATCGCGTCGATCAGCGGGCGATGGATCACGTGGACCACTCATCTACCCAGGATGGCAGCCTGACGCAGATCGTTAACGCTTGAGGGACCCAGGGGGCTACAGTCGAAGACGCGCACTGCTCACGCTGCAACCACTGTTTCCCGCGTCGCCATCACGGCGAAGCCAACCGGAACGAGGGAGTCACCATGTCCGCCGAACAGCTCACCGCGCTGATCAACGCCGCCCGCGACGACGCGTCCGTGGCCGAGCGCTTCGCCGAGGCCACGACCCCGGAGCAGGGAGTCGCTATCGCAGCGGAACTGGGCTTCCACCTCACCACCGAGGACCTCGAACAGGACGCCGGCGCCACCCGGGCAACCGGTGAGCTTTCCGAGCAGGAACTGACCCCGGTCGCCGGTGGAAATGCTGCCCTCAGTTGGGGCGTCATCTACTGCGGCGGCGGACCTCCCGGCAGCTGGGGCGTCATTTCCTGCAGCGGCTGACGCGTCAGCGACCGGCCCCTACGCGCTCTGGCGGGCGGCGTTGCGGTCGGTGATGCTGCGGCTGCCGCGGGCCACCGCGACGATGCCCGATTGCGCGAGTTCCGCGATGCCGTGCGGCGCGAGCATCTCCAGCAGAGCGTCGAGCTTGTCGCGGGTGCCGGTCGACTCGATCGTCAGCGACTCGGTAGCCACGTCGACGATGCGCGCACGGAACAGTTGGGCGATCTCCAGCACCTCAGAGCGGTTCGCCGCGTTCGCCCGCACCTTGACGAAAACCAACTCTCGCTGCACCGACGAGTCCGCGTCCAATTCGACGATCTTGATGACGTTGATCAGCTTGTTCAACTGCTTGGTCACCTGCTCGAGCGGGTGCGTGTCAACCGACACCACGATCGTCATCCGGGACATCCCCGGATCCTCGGTGGGGCCGACGGCAAGGGACTCTATGTTGAAGCCGCGCCGGGCGAACAGACCCGAGATGCGCGCGAGCACACCTGGCTTGTTCTCCACCAGGACGCTGAGAGTAGTCGTATCCATGGTCGGGGCTCCTAATCCATCCGGTCCCACGCCGGCGCGAGATCGCGGGCGATGGTGATTTCGTCATTGCTGGTGCCGGCGGGCACCATCGGCCAGACCATCGCGTCGCGGTGGACGTGGAAGTCGATGACCACCGGGGCATCGTTGAGGCCCATCGCCTTCTCGATCGTCGCGTCGACCTCCTCGGGCGAATCCACGTGGAAACCGTGGCAGCCGTAGGCGTCGGCGAGCTTGACGAAATCGGGGAAGTTGTGCGAATGCAGGTCGGTGTTGGAGTAGCGCTCGTTGTAGAAGAGCGTCTGCCACTGGCGCACCATGCCCAGGGCGGCGTTGTTGATGATCGCCACCTTGATCGGGATGTTGTTGATGGTGCAGGTGGCGAGCTCCTGGTTGGTCATCTGGAAGCAACCGTCACCATCGATGGCCCAGACGGTCGCGTCAGGCCGACCCACCTTGGCGCCCATCGCAGCAGGCACCGAGTAGCCCATGGTGCCCAGGCCACCGGAGTTCAGCCAGGTGCCGGGGTTCTCGTACTCGATGAATTGGGCCGCCCACATCTGGTGCTGGCCGACCCCGGAGGCGAAGAGCGTCTCCGGACCGGAGATCTTGCCCAGCCGCTCGATCACATACTGCGGGGACAGTGTGCCGTCGTCGGGCAAGTCGTACCCCAGCGGGAAGCGGTCGGACAGGTCGTCCAGGGTGCGCCACCACCCGCCGTAGTCGCCCACATGGCCAGCCTCGTGCTCGGCCGCGATCGCGTCGATCAGCTCGGCCATGACAAGTCGAGCGTCACCGACGATCGGCACGTCCACGCGACGGTTCTTGCCGATCTCGGCCGGGTCGACGTCGGCGTGGATTACTTTGGCTTTCGGCGCGAACGAGTCGAGTTTGCCCGTGACACGGTCGTCGAAGCGGGTGCCGATGGCGATGAGTAGGTCGGACATTTGCAGTGCTGCGACTGCCGGCACCGTGCCATGCATGCCGGGCATGCCCAGGTGCTGGCGGTGGCTGTCCGGGAAAGCGCCGCGGGCCATGAGGGTGGTGACCACGGGGATGCCGGTCATCTCGGCCAGTTGGAGGAGTTGCGAGGACCCTCGCGAGCGGATCACACCGCCGCCGATGTAGAGCACCGGCTTGCGTGACTCCATGATGAGGCGGGCGGCGTCGCGGATCTGCCGGGAGTGAGGCTTGATCGTCGGCTTGTAGCCTGGCATGTCGATGCCGCGGGGCCATGCGAACGTCGTCGGCGATTGCAGCGCATCCTTGCTGATATCCACCAGTACCGGACCGGGGCGGCCGGTCTCGGCCAGGTGGAACGCCTCCTTGATCGCCCGCGGGATGTCCGCCGGATCGGTTATGAGGAAGTTGTGCTTGGTGATGGGCTGG
>JAUPKO010000533.1 GCA_030837395.1 Actinomycetota bacterium
CCGGCCTTGACCAGCGGCATCGCGACTCAAGTCGTGGCCAGTGAGGTGGCACCGGGGTGCGAGAACGCACACCTCGGTAATGACCAGGTGTGTGGCTTTCCGGCTCCCACCACCGAGATCTTCAACCTGCACCCGTACTTCACGTACGACCTCTTCGGGGTGCACTTCGAGATCTCCAAGCCGGTGGTGCTGGCCATCCTCGGCTCCGCGATCGTCATCATCTTCTTCCTCGTCGCTTTCGCCAAGCCCAAGTTGATTCCGGGCAAGGTGCAGAGTCTGGGCGAGATGGCCTACCTTTTCATCCGCAACGGCATCGCCCGCGAGACCATCGGCCCCGCCGGCGACAAGTGGGTGCCGCTGCTGTTCAGCCTCTTCTTCTTCGTGTTCATGATGAACATCTTCGAGGTGATCCCGGGCGCGCAGTTCCCGGTGCCGTCACGGATCGCTTTTCCGGTCGCCCTAGCCCTGATGGTCTGGGTCATCTACATGTTCCTGGGCATGAAGCACCAAGGGCCGGTGAAGTTCTTCACCAACATGATGTTCCCTCCCGGGCTGCCCAAGCCGATCTACGTGCTGCTGGCACCGATCGAACTGCTGTCCAACGTGATCATCCGGCCGTTCACGCTGGCGATTCGACTATTCGCCAACATGTTCGCGGGCCACCTGCTGCTGACGATTTTCACGGTGGCGACGTTCTACCTGGCCAGTTTCTCGTTCATCGGCATCGTCGGCTCGGCCACGTCGTTCCTGATGACGGTGATCCTTACCGCGTTCGAGTTGCTGATCATCACTTTGCAGGCCTACATCTTCACTCTGCTCACCGCTGTTTACATCGCTGGCTCGCTCCACTCGGAGCACTAGCACCAGACCAACTGCACCACCACAAGCCCATGTTCCCGCGGGGAGTCCGCGGGGCCGAACAAAGAAGGAAGAGAGATGCTCCCATCTGTGCTCGACGTGATCGCCGCCGAGGGACTGACCGGTTCGGTCGGTTCGATCGGCTACGGCCTGGCAGCCATCGGCCCCGGCATCGGCATCGGCCTCATCTTCGGTAACGGTGTGCAGGCCATCGCCCGGCAGCCCGAGGCCTACGGTGTGATCCGGCAGAACATGCTGCTCGGGTTCGCCCTGGCTGAGGCGCTGGCGCTGATCGGCTTCGTCGCCCCGTTCGTGTTCGGCACCTGATCGTCAGGCGACGACCATGGGCGAATTGACCACATTGCTCGCAGCGGAGGAGTACAACGTCCTCCGGATTCCGCTGTACGAGTTCATCATCGCGCTGGTCGCGTTCGGGATCGTCCTGGCGGTTTTGGCCAAGGTTGCTCTTCCCAACGTCAAACGGATCCTCGACGAGCGCGAAGAAGCGATCGCCGGCGGCATCCGCAAGGCCGAGGAGGCGCAGGCGGAGTCGGCCAAACTCAAGGAAGAGTTGCAGGCCGAACTCGACGCCGCGCGCCAGCAGGCCGCTGAGATCCGGACGCAGGCCCAAGCCGACAAGGCGGCGATCATCGAGGAGGCCAGGGTGCAGGCGCAGGCGGCGGCCAAACAGGTCACCGATCAGGCGCAGGCCGCCATTGAGGCCGACCGCGCCAAGGCGATGACCGACCTGAAGTCGTCGGTCGGCACCATGGCCGTCGACCTCGCCGGCAAGATCGTTGGCGAGAGCCTCACCGACGACCAGGCTTCGCAACGCGTGGTGGACCGCTTCATCGCCTCGCTCGAGGACAGCACGGCAGGGCAGCCCTGATGCTCGGCACCTCTCGGACGTCGTTGCAGCAGTTGCACGAGCGACTCGACGCGATCTACTCGGACGAGACGCTCCGGCCGTTCCTGGCCGATTCTGGCACCGGTGTGCTCAGCGTCATCGACGCGGCGGACCGGGAGCGTGCCCTGAAGGCGTTGTGGGCCGACACCTCGACGCCGGATTCGGTGAAGAACGGCGTGCTGACCCAGTTGTTCGGGGGTCGCATTCCCGACCTCGGACTCGAGTTGGCCGCCCAGGTCATCGACTCACGTTGGTCCAACCCGGGGGACATGATGGATGCCCTCGAGGAAGGCGCCGCAGGACTGCTGTTCATGGCCGCCGAGGCCGATGATCGGCTGGACCGGGTGGAGGAGGAACTCTTCCGCTTCGGGCGGGCGCTGGACGCCAGCGCAGATTTGCAGATGGCCCTGAGCAACCCCGCCACGAGCACCGAAGTCAAGACCGGCATCGTGCAGGACCTGACCGACGGCAAGGCGGATCCGATCACCGAGGAGGTGCTGGTTTACCTGGCCGGCCACCTGCGCGGGCGGCGGATGCCAGCAGCCGTGGCACAGCTGTCGGATCTGGCCGCGGTCCGGCGGGGCCGGGTGGTGGCGATCGTCACCTCCGCGATTCCGCTCACCGACGATCAGAAGTCGCGCCTAGCCGCCGCCCTGAGCAGGATCCAGGGCAAGCAGGTGCTCGTCAATGTCACCGTCGACCCCTCGGTAGTCGGCGGTATCCAGGTGCGCGTCGACGATGAGGTCATCGACGGCACGCTCGCCACCCGCATCGAGCAGGCCCGTCGCCGGCTCACCAGCTGAGACCAAACCCACCGCGTCGCAAGGCGCGGGCGAGAAACATGAGAGAGAGACATGGCTGAGTTGACGATCTCCCCGGAGGAGATTCGCGAGGCGATTGCGCGCAACGTTGCGGACTTCGCCCCCGAGAACGCTCGGGAAGAGGTGGGCCGAGTGCTCGAGACCGGTGACGGTATCGCCCGGGTCGAGGGTCTGCACTCTGCGATGACCAACGAACTGCTCGAGTTCGAGGGCGGGCTGCTGGGGCTCGCACTGAACCTCGACGTACGCGAGATCGGTTGCGTGCTGCTGGGCGACTCGTCGCACATCGAGGAGGGTCAGCAGGTGCGCCGCACCGGCCGGGTGCTCTCGGTGCCGGTGGGCGACGGCTTCCTGGGCCGGGTGGTGAACCCCCTGGGCGAACCGATCGACGGAATGGGGCCGATCGAGGCCGAGGCTGAGCGCGCGCTTGAGGTGCAGGCACCGACGGTGGTCGAGC
>JAUPKO010000534.1 GCA_030837395.1 Actinomycetota bacterium
CAACTCATTCCTGTTGGCCTCGGTTACACGCACCTGCGGCGGCAGGTTGGCCAGGGCATCCGCGGCCCGCTCATGGGGAAGGAAGACGTTGACGTCCACATCGATGGTGGCGCGCGGCTCGCCCGTGCAGTAGGCCAGGGCAATCGCCCCACCGAAGGCGTGAGCGATGCCCGCGGCGGACAAAGCATCGTCCAGCGCCAACAACCGGTCGGCCAGAACGCTCACGCCGCGACCAGCGGTGGGAATTCCAGAGGCCCCCGAGGCCGCTGGGGAAGCAACTCGGCAAGGTCGAGGACCTGTTCGAGGATCACCGCGTTGGCCGCGAGGTCGAGGGTGGGTCGTGGGGTCGGTGTCAGAGTCAAGTCGCACGCCTCGACGAGTCGCATCAAGGTGGTGGCGGTCGGTGTGCGGGTGCCACGTTCGTAGGCATTGATGGCCGTCCGCGGGACACCCGAGCGGCGGGCGAGCTCGGCTTGGCTCAGCTTGCCGCCTCGGCGCATCGACGCCAACATCGTGCTCGTCCGCATAGGTTAAGTGTAGCGCTTTCGCTACAGGCAGGGAACCGAGATGGGTCACACCGCGGCGTGGCAAGTCGCGGGCGGCGGCTAGGCCCCGACGTCGTCGAACCAAGCCAACGTGTTGGCAATCGTCTCTTCCAACGGGCGCGGCGAATAGCCCAATTCCTGCGTAGCGCGGGCATGGCTCACGGGCCCGCCGTGCTTGAGGGGGTAGAGCATCGCTTTGGTGATGACGGGGGGCTTGCCGGTCAACCGCGATTGCAACCCGACAAGCGGCAGCAGCCACTCCACCTGGCGCATCGTGATGCGGCGGCTGGGTAGGTTCGCGCCGGTCAGTTCCCGGATGATCGTTTGCAACTGCTCGATGGTGGCGTAGCGGCCGCCGAGCAAGTAGCTGGCTCCGGCGGGCGCGCGATCGGCGGCCGCCAGGGCTCCGGCCGCCACATCGCGGACGTCGACCCAATCCAGCCCGGCGTCCGTCATCACCATGCGTTCGCCGTCACGCAGGCGCTGCAGTACCTGATTCGAGGCCCGAAACGCGTAGTCGTTCGGACCGAAGATGCCCGTGGGGTAGCAGATGACAGCATCCAACCCGTCGCTGATGGCGTCGAGTACGACTCGCTGACCCATCGCCTTGGACCGGCCGTAGGGGATCGGAAAATCAGCCGTGACCAGCGGGGTGTCTTCGGTCACCGGCCCGTCGCCCTCCAGATCGAGCGCCTCGATCGAGCTGAAGTGGACCAGCCGTTCCACGCCGTGCGCGCGGCACGCGGTGACGATGGTGCGCACGCCCTGCACGTTGACCGCCTCGAGCGCCGGCCACTGGTCCATGGCCAGCGAGATCAGGGCGGCCGTGTGAAAGACCCGATCGATGCCGTCGAAGGCCGTCGAGAGCGCCGCGGGGTCGGTGAGGTCCGCCTGGACGACGTCGACGGGCAGCGCGCGAAGCTGCTCGGTGGGGCGCAGGTCCAAAGCCCGCACGGTTTCGCCACGCTCCAGCAACAATTGCACCAGTGTCAGGCCGAGATGCCCGGCCGCGCCGGTGACCAGAGTGGTCAACGGAATGTTCGTTCGGATGCGCTCATAGCCCCGATGCTACCGACGATTCGGATAGCATCCGCGCGCGCACTTAGCGCTGCCACCCTCGCCCGAGCCATGGATCCTTGCCCTGCCCTGCTCGTATTCGACCCTGGGTGTCACCCGAGTTGGGTGACATGTCATGGGAAATAGGGAAGTCGAGGGTCGAGTTCATCCGGTGGTCACGATGTCGTCGGATGCTTGTGCAATGGAACAATCCGGCATGCCTACGACAATTGAACTCGACACCGACGAGCACCGCCGCGAGTGGCTACGGGAATCGGTCACGATGGCCCTCTATGTGAGCCTGTCGCTGCTAGCTGTCCTGGTGGCCCTCCCCCCGGGGCAACAGCTCTCTGAAACCGATCTCGCCCTCACCGTCCTGGTGACCTCGATTGCGCTGCTGTTCGCGCACGCGGTGGCCTTTCGGCTATCGAGCCGGTTGGTCAACAAGGGTTTGCTCGATGATGTGGGACGCAAGCTTCTGGCAGCCCAACTCGCGGGCGGGCTGGCGACGGCGGTGATCGCTTCAGCGCCGGTGTTCCTGTTGGGCTCGGCCGGGATCCGGATCTCCGAGTTCCTGCTGCTCGCTTTCGTCGCAGTGACCGGATACCGAGCGGCGCGCAGCGTCCCGGCATCGCGGACTCGATCCCTGGCGTATGTTGGCGTTCTCGTACTCGTGGTACTGGCGGTGCTCTTCGTCAAGTCACTTGTCGGGCACTGACGATGGCTGTGACGGAAGTGCCCGTGAAGCCGCCCACAAGGGTGCTGGTGCTGTCTGCCGTGCGGCCGGTGATCGTCATCGGCGTTCTTCTGGTCGTGTACTGGGTCGCACCGATCCGTGGTGAGTCCACGATGCTTGCCGTGACCATGACGGCCTGCGTCGGACTGGTCGTGTTCGGCGGGGTCTTCGTGCATCAGGTGCGCCGAATCAAACGCAGTACCACCCCGACCTTGGCGGGTGTCGAGGCCCTCGTTCTGGTCTACGGGACGTTTCTGGTCCAGTTCGCGGTGCTCTACGTGGCTGTGTCGGTCAGCGATCAGGCTGCGTTCGATGAGGTGCTCAACCGCGTCGGGGGGCTCTATCTGTCTATCACGGTGCTCTCGACCGTCGGGTTCGGCGACATCACTCCGGCCAGTGACTTGGCACGCATCCTGGTGTCGATCCAGATGATTGCCGACATCGTGCTCATCGGCACCGCCTTTCGCATCCTGTCGACGACTGCGCGCAAGGCGGCCGCCGTTGTCCCGCCCGAGGTCGCGAGCTGAGGCGTGACGTCGCGCCGGGCGCAGCACAGCAGACGCATCTCAGTGCCTATCGCCGGGAGCTCGGGCATTGGCTCGCACGAGCGGGGCTTCTCGGCGGAGTCGCACCTGCTGGGTGGCTTCAGTCGCGGCGGCGGGCGGGATTGTCGGACCCCTATTGGAAGGTGGTCCTATGAGTTGGTCGGCAGTTGTTGAGTTCCCCGCGGTGGATGCCACGGCGGGGGTCAAGGCTGCCTGGATCGCTGCCGCGGAGGCGGACGGGGACTGGTGGGCTGATGGTGTTGACGGGCCGTGGTTGGACACTGCGGCGCAGGTGACCCCTGGTGAATTGCTGGCCGGCCTAGCTGGGGCCCGAGTGTGCGACATCGTGACCACTGCCGGTCCTGCCGGTCCTGCCGGTTCTGCTGTTCCTGCGGTTCCGGCCCCTCCGGCTTGTGCGAATTGGGTGGATCCGTGTCCGGGGCCGGTGCCTGCGGCTTTGGCGGGGTGGGTGCGGCCGGAGTGGTGGTTCGCCCCTGTTCGTGATGAGGTGCGGGCGTTGCTGACATTGCCGCCGGGGGTGGTGTTGCAGGCTCGGCTGGTGGAGTTGGCAGCGCACGGCAGCTGCCCGGCGGATCATCGCGAGGACGGTGATGTCGACATCGCCGCGCCTGGGCCGGGCATCCCGGACGCGTCCGGCGCGCCGGGTGCGCCTGCTTGCGTTGGGGTGGTGGACCCGATGGGGGTGCCGGTGCCTGGGAGCAGTCCTGGTTTCCCGTGCACCTGCCAATTGCTGGTGGCCGCAGCCTGGGAGGCGTGTGCGTCGTGGTCGGCGTGGCAGGCGCAGCGTGCGCTGGTCGATGCCGTCGGGGGTGAGCCGGTGATCATCACTCCCACCGCCTGTGCCCGGGGTTCGCTGGTCGATCCTGCCCGTGAAGACGTCGCCCCGATGCTGGCGCTGTCCCCCGACTCGACCGCTACCCGAATCGACGCCTCCCGCGACCTCGCCCGGTACCCGGATCTCGCGGCGCTGATCGAACAGGGGCTGATCTTCACGCCCGGGGTGCGCGCGGTGCTGGCTGAGACCGCCAACCTTGACGCCGAGTCCCGAGCGACCGTGGTGTCCGCGGTGGTGGCCAAGGTCCGTGCACGTCGCGACCAGGGCCGCCGCCCGAGGACGGCGTCGGAATTGCGCAAGGCCACAAAAGCCGCCGTGCAGGCCCTGGCCCGCGAGGCCGTACAGGAGGCTCGCCGCACGGCCTTTGCCCGCCGCCGGACGTCGTTGACCCCCGACGGTGATGGCATGGCCTGGTTCTCCGCCCTGATCCGCGATGTCGACGCCCACCGGATCGCCAACCGGTTGACTGCCCAGGCGGCGGCTGGTGCGCAGAGTCGCCGTGAAGCCGGGGATGACCGCACCGCCGATCAGGTCCGCGCCGACCTTCTCGTGGACCTCCTGCTCGGGCGGACCCCGGCCGACCTCACACAACAGCCCGCCACCCCCGGTAGCCCCGCTGATCACGACGCCCCCGGCGATCACCACGACGGCCCCGGTGCTGACCCGTCCGCCTCGACTGGGCCGCTGCCTCGCACGGGGCGGGCCGACATCTCCGTGGTGTGCACCCTGGCCATGCTCGTCGGCCTCACCCACGACACCGCCGAGATCCCCGGTCTGGGCCCGGTCCCGGCCGACATTGCCCGCGAACTGGCCGCGGATGGACGATGGCGACTGGTCATCACCGACCCCGCCACCGGGCAGGTGATCGCCACCGGATCCCGCACCTATGCCCCATCGGCGGCCCTGGCCCGGCTGATCCGGGCCCGCGAGCCGTCCTGCCGGATGCCCGGTTGCAACCGCCAATCGGTCAACTGCGACCTCGACCACACGGTCCCATGGCCCGCAGAGCCAGGCACCGTGGAATCCAACATCGGCCCCCTCTGCAGGCGCCACCACAACCACAAGACCCACCACGGCTACCACCTGGCCAACGAGCCACCCCCGGTCAGGCCGCCAGGCGCCCACGGGACCACCCCGAATCCTGCGCCACCAGCCCTCACCGGCTGGACCTGGACCATGCCATCCGGCCTCACCCACACCGACCATCCCGACCCACCCCTCGAGAACTGGTAGTGGTGTAGGTAGTCCTTGTGTTGCCGTCCCCGGCATCATCGGAGCATGCCCACGCACGCGCAGGCGTGCTCCGGAAGGTAGGAGCAATGTCTGCGTCAGCACCTGTGGGTTATTGCCGTGGCGGGTAGACCTTTGTGCTCGGCCGGGTCCATCGCCGCAACTTGCGCCACGAATGCCTCCGTGTCGGTCTTCCTGCTGTTGACCCACGTCCCGAGAACTGAGACCTGCTCGGTCAGCTTGCCCACTGCGAGGGACACCAGGTCGTGGTCGCGGCCCAACTGACTGGCCGCGTTGATCGTGGGCGCTGTGAAGGCATCACCTGCCCTCATCCATTGACTGCCCACCTCCGTCGGATACAGCTGGCCGTCGAGCAGATCGCCCCGGCAACCGCCCACATGCTCCACCCGCCAGCGGTGGTCGTTGCCCAACAGGCCGTCAGTCACGAGGGCCTGTTCGTAGGCATCCAAGACGATGTCCAAGACGACATCGCCATTGCTACGGAACGTCGCCGCTCAAATCCTCACCGCAATCCGCATCGATCGACATGTGGTAGAGGCCGACTCGCAGCGGAGAGTCCGGGGTGGAGGCGCACGCTTCGTCGGCCCGGCCGTTGGCGGTGATGGCTGCGGAGTTGAAGCACACCTCCTGGAGCGAGCAGATCGAGGTGATCACTCCGGTGCTCGTGTTGACCGCGATCGCTTCGGCTCGGGTCTGGCTGGCGTCCATGGTGATGATCGACGATGCCGTGAGGATGAGGTCTGCGGCCATTGGCGCTACCCGCTCTCGTGCGACGGGCGGGGGCACATGCGGACTGATCGGGCTACGTCACAGGAGTCGCCCGGCGCTCATTTCGCTGGGCCGCAACCGCGAACTAGCGCCCCTCAGGATCACTGAAGGCGAAGGCCAGCATCCCGGCATGCGAATTGATCTCAGTCACCTCGACGCCGAAGCACGCCGACGGTGTCGCAAGGTCAAGGCCGTCCGGGTTGTGAGCCATGAGCTCGAGCGTGACCAGCTCCCATGCGAAAGGCAGATCGGCGAACCCCACCCGCGCCACCTCGTGACCCCCTGCCTGCGTGACCGACTTCACGACCATGCCGATCTGGTCGATCCAGAACCTGCGGCACAGCGCCGCATCGTCGACGTACAGCACGCCTTCCGCATTCGGCAGTGGGCGCGGGGCATCGCTCAACTTTCTGGCGGTGCGATCGTGGCCGACACGACCGCCGTGCGTGAGGAGGTAGAGCCTCTACACGGTGATGACGCACATCCACCCAATCCAGCCCGGCGTCCACCAAGACCAGACGGTCGCCGGTTACGCGTGGTGCTACGCTGTGCTACGTGAGGACGGTCACGCATCGGGAGATGCGCAACAGCAGCGGGGAGATCCTGCGCGCGGTCGCGGCCGGGGAGACTGTGCAGGTGACCAACCACGGGCAGGTTGCCGCGGTGATTTCGCCCCCTCTCGGCGGCTCGATTGATTGGCTGGTTGCGCAGGGGCAGGCGCGGCCGCCGCGCCGGGGTGTGGCTGACTTGAGCACCATCCGGCGTCGCACCGCAAAGTGGACGAGCGCCGAGCTGGTCAATGACGCGCGAGGGCGATGGTGATCTGCTACCTCGACACGTCGGCGGCCATGAAGCTACTGGTCGAGGAGGCGGAATCCGCTGCCCTGACGGCCTACCTGCAGTCATCCGAGGACCATCGACGGCTCGTCTCGTCGTGGTTGCTGCACACCGAGCTGCACTGCGCCGCAAACCGGTATCCAGATGATGTCGACCTCATCTCAGTCGGCATCGTGTCGGATGCCGTGACGCTGATCGACCTCACCCGCGGTGACCTGCTCACGGCAGGGACACTTCCTGGTCGGCTGCGCTCGAACGACGCTGTGCATCTGGCCGTCGCGCTTCGGGTTGGCGCCGAAGAGTTGGTCACCTACGACACCGAACTTGGGGCCGTGGCCGCCGCCGCTGGAATCGCCGTCGTCGAGCCGAGGTGAGGACACACGTCCGTGATTGATGCCTTTGGTGTGTGCCCGGGTAGGCTCCAGCAGTTGATGGCTGGTCGTCGACGAAGGGAGCGGGTATGCCGCGCGCAGTGAATTACGTCGCCTTTGGCGGGCCGGAGAACCTCGGCGTGGGAGAGGTTGAGTCGATGCCGATGGGGCCGGACTCGGTGCAGATCGAGGTCGCAGGTGCGGGCATCAATCCTGTGGACTACAAGGTCGGTTATGGCTACCTTGCCGGGGCGATCGAGACGTTCTTCCCGGTGGTGCCGGGCTGGGACGTGGCCGGAGTCGTCACGGCGGTTGGTCCGGCGGTGACCGAATTTGTGCCGGGGGACAGGGTTTTCGGTTACGCGCGGATGGACGTCATCAAGCATGGGACGGCCGCCGAGAGCGTTGTGCTGCCGGTGCGACTACTCGCCCGTGCCCCGGAATCGATCAACCTCGTCACAGCCGCCGCAGTGCCGCTGGTGGGACTCACGGCCTATCAGTTGGTGGCCCGGATGGCGATCCAGCCGGGCGAGATCGTTCTGGTGCACAACGCGTCTGGTGGAGTCGGGCAATTCGCTGTGCAACTTGCGCGCCTGGCCGGTGCCCGGGTGATCGGCTCGTCATCACCGCGCAACCACGAGCATCTGCGCAGTCTTGGGGTGGAGGCTGTGTCATATGGCGAAGCGTTGATCGAACAGGTGCGGGCGCTCGCCCCCGGCGGTGTCGATGCGGTTCTTGATCTCGTTGGCGGCGGCGCACTGGACGCTTCTGATGTGCTGCTTGCCCCCGGTGGGCGGGTCGGTTCGATCGCCGATGGCGAGGGCGCCCACGCCCGCGGCGGCGTCTATGTGTTCGTGCGGCCCTCGCCGGCGGACCTCACCGAGTTGTCTCGGCTCATCGATGCTGGCCAACTCGCCGTGGATTTGGCCGCAACGTACGGCTTCGATCAAGCGAGCGAGGCATACCAACTCCTCGA
>JAUPKO010000535.1 GCA_030837395.1 Actinomycetota bacterium
CCCATGGTGGTGCCACAGGAACGCGAGGGCGCATCGACCGGTCCACGTGTCGTACTCGGGTGCCGTGTCTCCGGAGGCGCTGCGGATGGTGTCCCACGTGTCCGCGTCGAGTGGTTCGAGGGTGGTGATGGTGGCGGCACGTTGCCGATAGTCCACGGCTCCCGGTGTCCCGGTCTCCGCGAACTCGGACACGGTGGCGATCACGTGAGCGTTAACCGTCTCGTCGTGGCCGACGCGACGGAGTTCCGTGATGTTGTGGTTCCCAAGTCGGAGTGCGCGCCGGGGTCGAGGCCAAAGGAGGAGTTCGGCGGCATCGGTCCAGGTGCAGCCGTTCAGGTACTTCACGGCGGCGAGGGAGAGGTACTCGCGGGCGGTGTCATCGGTCATCAGGGTGTCGCGGAAACAGTCTCGAATTGCTGCGAACCGGTCCGGCCACCACAGCCACGGAATCTGATCGGGGTTCACCGTCGGCGGCGGGTGGGACATGCTGCCGGTGTTGCGGGCGACCACGAGCGTGTTCCGACCGGACAGTGTCAAGGCACCAGTACGCAACGGTTCGCTCGCGCCACGTTCACGGAGCAGCACGGCGACCGTTTGGCCGGGTTCGCGTGCGACCGCGCCACGCAGCACTTCGAATGTGCGCGCGCCGTCGTGGCTCGGTTCCTCGTGGACGTGGTCGAGGATTCGACTGGCGACGGTGACCGCTCCGACGAGGAGCGCCGACTCGTTTGGCGTGTCCGTGAAGGATCGGGTTCGGCTGCCTGCGCGGTGGTCGGTGAGCCGTGACCGGGTGTGACGCCGGTCGGCTATGTCTACGTGGTGACGGTCCGCGGCGGCGAGGACCTCATCCGGCAATCTGGGGATCAGGGTGCGCAGGTCCTCCGCGGACAGGTACCGCAACGACAGCGCCGTGAGAGCACGCATGTCGATCCACCAGGACCGTGGCCGGTCCCTGTCGTTCAGGTGGGCGAGGAGCGCGTCCTGCCGTTGAAGAACCTCGGATTCCTGTATCTGGACCGATGGTTGGTCGATGAGCGGGTAGCCACATCGTTCAGCGGTGCGGGACCGGACGGCGACTCCGGGGGGCAGTGGGTTGTTGCAGGCGTCGATCTTGGGAACGATCGACGCGAGCGGTGGTTGGTGGATGCGGTCCCGGCGGCTCAGCATGAACGGTTGTCCGCATCCGGCGCATTCATCCACGAGCAGGCGGCGGTGGGTGGTGCAGGTGTGGTGCCACGGCATCCGCCACGAGAGCATCCACTGGTACCCGGTGTCCGCGAGGCAGTCCGGGCAGGCTCGGCTGCTGGTGAAGGACGCCCACTCGAACAAGGCCACTTCCCGGAGGCTGCGGCTCGTCGGCGATGGTCCAAGTAGCGGCGATAGGTCGATGGGTCCGCCGTCGTACCGCGTCAGCAGCATTGCCCGCAACGTGTCGGGCGGGCATCGGCTGGACGACGAGATCGCGTCCATCTGCTCGTCGGTGAGGGCGACCCCATAGGCGAGTCCGAGGGCGGATTCGGATCGTCGCTCCCGGTTGGCGCCGATCCGATGCAGCAGAGTCGCAGGGTCCAGGTCCAGGGCTTCCGAAAGCCGCAGAATCCACGACGGGTACGACTCTCCGGCCCCGGGGGTGAGTGACCGCGGCAGTGGGGGGCGTGGCGTGTCGGGTGCCAGGGCGGTCATGCGTGCCCCTGGTGGTGGGCGGCGGTGGGAGCGTCGCTGGTGAGAACGGTGCGGGTGATGCGTTCGGTGCCGCTGCTGATGGCAGTGTTGGCGGCCACGTTGACGATGTTGAACGCGACGCCGATCGCGCCGCCGCTGAGATCCCACAGCGTGTCGGAGAGCCGTTCGGAGAGGTCGCCGGGGCGGGAGCGCACCAGGATGAGGCGGTTCTCCATCGTGGTGAGGAGGGACCGCCATTCGGGGCTGCCCGACGCGAGGGTCTCGATCTTGATGAGGCGGAACCGGCGAGCGAGTTGGAGTCGGTCGCCGCCACCTCCGGCGCGCGGGATGGACAGCGGGCCACGGGCATCCAAGTCGATCCCGACGAGCATCAGCGTGCAACCCGCGTCATCCAAGATGTGTTTCAAGTGGGCGGCGACCTCGTCGTCGCGCTTGTTGCCTTCCCGCAGGTTCTGCGCCTGATCCAGGATGAGCAGTTGGGTGCGGCAGACGCGGGTGACGGTGGTGAGCCGTTCCAGAAGTTGCGGTCCGGTCTCCCGGGAACGCGACGGTTCGCCGTAGAAGGACAGGATGTGCTGCATATTCGCCTTCAACCCCGCGTTGGGGAGGAGCGCGGAGTAGCAGACGGGAACGAACAGGTTCTCCTGGTCGAACGCGCTCGGGTACGCCTGCCGGACCGCGATCTCGTACCGTCGGGCGTACCCGACCGCGATCGTTGTCTTCCCGTATCCCGCGCCCCCGGACAACGCGATCCCCTGCCGAGCACCATCATCCGCGTACGAACCGACGGTGAGATGGTCGATCTGCTCCCACGCGGCAACGAGTTGTTTGTGTTCCACCAGTGTCAAGGAGCGGTGGAACGCGGCGCGGGCGTCGTCGTATTGGCCGCGTTCACCGTCACTGAGACGGTCGAACTGCTGCGGGGTGAGGCGGCGGGGCCGCGGGTGGGTGCGGTCGACGAACGCACGCCACCCACCCAACGTGGAGATCCGTTGGCGGAGTTGCTGCGGTTCGGTGCGGAACTGGGTCGGGATCGTCCCGTCCGGCGATTCCGGGAATTGAAAGAGCGGCACAACTGCCCCCTTTCGACCTTCAGTCCCTGTCGGATCGACTGTACCGACAAGGTGCGACACCGCTCAGGAAGTCGGCTCGCGGGGACGTCCACTTGGATTCTCGGTGACGACAGTTGGCAGGGCCTTCTCGGTGCGCCGCTCAAGCAGTCGACCGGCGACTCTGGTGCGACTGGCCCCGCGGCCGGGGCCGCCCTCACGAGCGCCTGAACGAAGGCGAACGCCCGCTCCGGCCCCCACCCGAGAAGGACATCTAGGATCTCTGGAGCGGCCTCCTGGCGCAGCGTCGGCTCCGCCCCCGACGGACCGTTCGCGGACCCTCGGGTCGCCTTTGGTAGCCCCAGTAGTCCGGTGCGATTGCATCGACGTCTTCCCACTTGACCAGGAGGTCATCCGTCCCATCCCAGGCAGTGACGCTGAAGTCGGACACCACGCAAGTACGAACGGGTCCTTCGCCGAATCGCACCGCTCGGGCATCCTTGTCGAATGGTCACCGATTGGGATCGTTGTCTTGAGATCTGCCGTGAGTTCATAGCCCTGGAGGGGAAGGCTTGGGAGACGGGATCGGTCATAATGGAGGCGGTCTGGCCGGAGGACGATGGCAGGTTCGGCAGGCTCGTCTATCGCTGCGACCACGGGGACGGCCTACATCGGTATGGATTCCGATTCCCCATCGTCTACCACCCCGTCTATGAACCCGACCTTGCGCCGGATGACCTGGCGTGGCGCTACCTGATCGACATCTCCGAGCCGCATGGTCTGGACTTCCACCCGGCCCCGGATGACCGCGGCGTCCGATGGTGGGGTGCGGTTTGAGCGATCCGAATTGCGAACCACGTCCGAGCACACTTTCAACAAGGTGTGGACGCCGAGAGTACGCAGCCACGTATGTCCGGAGCCCTCCGGCCAGCCAGCAGCACTCGCTTTCGGGTTGAACGCTGGTCACCCTTGACCGTGGATCGATCGTCCGGCACGGGCTTTCCGATGTGCTCTCCTGGCCATGTCCATGATCAGAGTGCTGACCGCTGTGCGTGCTTTGGCTACTGGCGCCCTGGGGGCCTTGGCCGCGCGGAAATCGAAGTAGGTCACGTGCACGATGTACCGATCCACGACCCGGAAGGCCTCGAAGCCCACGCCGGTCCCAAGATCCTCCTGATCGTCGTCGTACTCAGCGGTGAATCCGGGCTGCCGGTAGGCGCGCCCGTTGTTGCGGACCGATAGCCCCCCGGGTTCCACAGATCCGTTGGCGCAGCGACGGTACTTCGCGCGAAACGTGGCGAACTCCCTCCGTGCGCCCTCGGTGGACCCGAACCTGTAGGCGACCGAGTGCACGAAGGACAGAGTCACACCAGGCGCCCGGGGGAGCAGGAAGGCGCTCACCGACTGACGACGCGAGGGGGGAAAGTGCACATCGACGGAACCGCTCTGATCGACACAGAGCCTCCACGTACGTGCGTACTCACTTCCAAATGGTCTCGCTGCGGGCCACCATGGCCGCAAGTCGCTGCGTCGAACAACGAGATCGTGGTCACGGTCCGCGGGATTCACGATCGGCAGACCGGCGCGACGAGCGACCACCCCAGCATCCGGGTATTCAGCCCGCGCGATAGGACCAACCCCCATCGCCATCGCCATCGCCATCCCGACGATCGAGATCCCCCATCTACGCGAAGTCACTCACGGAGACTACAAGTGATTGCCCAGCGACGTCGTCCGGAACAGGCACAGCCGATGCCCCAGGAACCTGGCGGACCAGCACGGTTGCTTATCCGCCACCTGCCGGGGGGTCGTCGTCGGCGGCGGTGAGCCGGGGGAACATGTCGATCTCTTCGACTTCCTCCATTGGCATGGGTTCCACCTTCTCGGGGTAGGGAGCCTCCTTTCGGGTTTGGGTGTGTTGTCGGGAGGTGCCGGAAGGTGCGGTGCGGTGCGGGCGGCTGGAGGCCGGAGGCTTCTGCGTGGTTGGAGCCGGGTCGACGAAGTCGTCGTCGGTGTCGTCGGGGTCCGTCCACTCCGGGTCTACGGTGATGCGCGCACCGGTGGGTTGGGTGTCGTTGCGGTGGAACAACTCCCGGGCCGCGAGTCGCTTCTCCTCCTTCGTGAGTTGGTCTCCCCATTCCATCGCGTCGAGGACGCGGCGCAACTCGGTGACCACCGCGTCCCGGTCGCGGGACGAGTACCCGCGTTCCCGCACCAGGCGCTTCACGTACGCGAGGGTCCGGTCGGTGAACGGCACCCCTTCCGGCCATCCCTTCACCGGGATGGCGACCCAGGTGCCTTCTCCCGGGTTGGGCTGGTCGGGGTTGTCGAACGCGTACCACCACACGTGGGACAGGTCCCGCGGGTCGGACTTCACCCGCCACTTCCCACCCCGGGACGTGTACGGCGACCTGCGGTTGCGGTACTCGTCCAACACGGAGTTCGTCGGTAGGTCGTACACGAGTCCGTTGACTTCCAGCCCTTCCGGGCGGACTTGACGCCAGTGGGTGGGGAGCAGTTCCACGAGCAGGTCTTGGGACACGGGGACTGGGAGGTATCCGGCGGTGGCCATGTCGATGTCGACGACTTGGTTCGGGGTGAGGGTGACGCCTGGGTGGTCGGGGATTATCAGCCCTTTGTGGGGTGCGTTCTGGTACTCGACGGCGACCCAGGCGGCGAACCGGTCGGCGATCTCGTCGATGAACAGGAACGCTTCGTCCTCCACGGTGGCGACGGTGCCTCGGGAGTACACGTCCGCTCCTTTGAATCCGGGTAGCCGTTCCACGAAGCCGGTGCGGATCGTCTTGAACACCCGTTCCACCTGGGCCTTGTCGGTCGGCGTGTAGGGGCGGGAGAACTGCAGGTTCACTCCCAACGTCTCGCACGACTCCCGGAACGTGTGGGACACGAACACCTTGCCGTGGTCGAGGACAACGGTGTCGGGGACGACGCACGGCACCCCCAGCAGGTTCGGCTCCTCGCCGGGCGCGGCTCCTGGGAGGACCGGGTCGGACTCCAGGATTCCGGCGGCGACGGTGGTGGGCACGCCTTGGTAGCGCCATTGACCTTCCACGGGCCATCCGACGGGAGCGGTTCGAGGGGTGACCATGTCCCGGAGCAGCATCGACGCATCCACGGCAGTCGGGTCGCCGGGGGTGAACCGCCACCCGACGATGCTGCGGGACCTCAAGTCCAACGCTAGAAGCAGGTGGACGGATGCCCACTTGCCGGTGACCGGGTCCATCGCGTACGCGTCCAACGGGGTGGCGTCAATCGCGACGATCTCCCCGACACGGGAGGCGAAGGCGCGACGCCACGCCCCGCCGGGCCGGTTCGCGATCGACCTTTGCGTCTTCGTGGACAGGTTCCGTCCCCGGCCTCGCCCCAACTCGTCCAGGTGCCGCCGCAAGGTCCGGTCAGAGACCTCGGGGACGTCCCGGTCGGGGAACTGCTTCGCCACCAGCGCGCGAACCTCTTCGAGGAGTTTCTTGTCGGTGACGCGGCTCCGGTCCGTATAGCGGTCGAGGACGGACACGATCGCTTCCCGCCACCGGGCATCCAGCGTGGGGGTGCGACCAGACCGGGCGCGGCGGTCCAACAGACCGCCGGGTCCATCCTTCTTGAAGTCAGACCACCAGCGCATCAGGGTGCGACGTCCGACTCCCTCCCGAGCGACCAGCATCTCGATGCGTTCGGTCGTTGTCGCCTTCGCGAGTTCTTCGTCGAGGGGGCCGTTCGGTAGGCGGGCGTCGCGGATCAACAGCATCAGGTTGAGCCGACGCGCCAGGGTGGCGCGTTCCTCGGCGGGTAGAGCATCCAGGTCACCGGCGGCAGCAGCAGCCTCATCCGGCGATCTCGTCTGGGTGCCATCAGTGTCAGCGATGACTCGGAAGTCGGGTCGGGCGACCATGTCGGCAACCAGCCACGCGGCTGACCGCAACCCGGACCGCAGGTGGACGATGGCGCCCGACAGCCCCACGACCGACCAGACCTCACCGTCGAAGGCGATCGTGGCTCCTGGTCCGAGTCTCGCTGCGCCGTTCACGACGACACCCCGACAAGACCCGGGTTCCACGACAGGCGCGTGTCGCCCCGTAGCGGCACGGTCAAGTCCGCTTGTACCGAACGGTCCCACACCGCGGACATCACAATCGGAATGGCCGCCGACTCCGAACCGCCCCACGACCGCACAAGGACCACGGCATCGTCCCAAGTTCGCGCGTCCCCGTTCCGCACGTGTTCCGCCAACTTCTCCACGCTCGCCCCCATCTCGGCGGTGGACCAGCGGCGTGCGGTGGAAAGCCAGTGCACATTGCGGTAGTACGCATCGTCGGGTTCGTGCGCGAGGCGGTACCGCCACCCCAGGACGCCGCACGCCTCACCCGTGAGCCGGAACACCTTCTGGTTGCCCGACTTCGCGGCGGCGGTGGCGCCCTTCACGTCGATGAGTTCTCGGGAGCCGTCGTGGTGCTGGACAAGGTAGTCGGGGATGTGCCGGTACGGCTTCGAGGTCCGGTCGAAGTCGATGCGGCACGGTTGCGGCAGGATCTGGGCGACGGTGCCTTGGAAGTCCAACTCCAGCAAAGCCCACGCCTCCAGTTGGGATTCGTAGCGGACGTGGCCTCGCACGGCAGCCATCCAGAAGTACCCGGGTTTGGACCACTGGCCGCGGTACGCGGCGGGCTGGCGCACAGGTGAGCCGCCTTCGACTGGGTATCCGATCCAGTCATCGAGCGGAAGTCGTGTGAGTGCTTGTGCGGACCCCTCGGTCCGGCACTCCATTTCCATACCCATCGTGGCGGCCCCCTTGACTGGACTACCACGAGAGTACCACACTAGTGCCAACTAGTTGTCACTAGTGCCTTCCTAGTGCCAACCTTTATGGCTAGGTGCCAGGTTTTCTGTCACCCGACAAGGACCTACTTGATCAGGTCGAACACCTTGAAGATAGGCATGTACAGCGCAATGATCATCGCGCCGATCATCCCGCCGACCACGGCGATCATGATGGGCTCGATCATCGAGGTCAGTGCTTCCGTGGTCGACTCGACCTCGGCGTCGTAGAAGTCCGAGATCTTGTGCAGCATCGTGTCCAACGCGCCGGTGTCCTCTCCGACGGCCATCATCTGTACCACCATCGCCGGGAAGACGGGATGGTCAAGCAGCGGCCGGGCCAGCGGTTCACCTCGTCGCACGGAATCCTGAACATCCACCACGGCCCGCTCGATCACGACGTTGCCGGTGGTCTGGCCGGTGATGTCCAAGGCCTGCAGAATCGGCACACCTGCGTGGATCATCGTGCCGAGGTTGCGGGTGAACCGCGAGATGGCGATCTTCTGCACCAG
>JAUPKO010000536.1 GCA_030837395.1 Actinomycetota bacterium
CCCCGGAGCCACCCTGACCGTCGATAGCAGACGCACACCTGCGCTCCTACTCAGCAGCAACCCCTCCGCATACGCCACCATCACTTCCGTGCAGGCAACACTGGAGTTGTTCGGAACCGAGGACCGACCGCTTGCTGTGAGGTCCCTCGACCTAGTCCAAAGCCCGGATGCCGCCGCTTCGACGCACGCCGAATCCGGCGCATCGGGCCAACCCAGCGCGGCCGCCGGGAGCCCCACGGACTCAGCCTCGCCCGACACCGACCTGTCCGACGGGCGCGCCTACATCCGCGCCGCCGGGAGCCGCATGGACTTCGACCACGTCACTGTGAGCAACCTCGGCTTCCTCCTGGGCGAGAGTTCTGGCGTCGCCTGGATGTCGCGCGACGGCATCCCGGCGACCGGCGGCGCCCGCGACAGCACCTTCACCGGCAACTACTTCGGCGCCTACTCCTCCGGCGCCGACGGCCTGATCATCAGCCGCTCCCAGTTCACCAACAACATCGTCTACGGCTTCGACCCCCACACCGGCACCACCAACACCCTCGTCGAGTACTCCGTCGCCGCCCGCAACGGCCGCCACGGCTTCATCTTCAGCAGCGCCTGCGATCACAACGAGATTCGCGACTCCGAGTCCTACCTCAACGTTGGCGCGGGCTTCGTCGTCGACGACGGTGCCGACAACCAGGCGATAGGCCCCCAGCCCTCCGATGCCAACACCCTGCTACGGGTGAACGCCCATGACAACGGCCGCTCAGGCATCGTGATCGAGGGCGGCGCCGCCAATTCGGTCGTCGCCGCACGAGTCGACGACAACCCCTACGGCATCTGGGTGAAGAACGCCGCCGAGGGTACGACCATCTCCGAGACCAAAGTGACTAACTCCGCGGGATCGGCGGTGCGCCTCGACCCCACCACTCGCTACAGCACCTTGAGCGACAGCACGATCGCAGCGTCCACAATCGGTGTGGACATCAACAGTGCCCAAGGGACCCACCTGGAACGGGTGACCATCGCGAACTCGAGCACGGCGGGCATCGTTGTTCACAGCGACCTCTCGGGCACCACATTCGATCAGGTCGACATCAGCGGTACAGGCCGTGATGCGATCGTCCACGCGGACGAAAATGTGGAAGTGTCGAACCTGCCAGGTCTGCAGGTCGACAGTTGGGCACGGTCCACTGTCACCGGAGACCACTGGTGGGATTCGCTGCCATTCGCCAAACTGCTGCCGTGGCTGCTCATTCTCGGGATCCCTGCCCTGGTATGGATCCCGATCCGGTGGCGTTGGCGGCGTCAGCGCCCCCCTCTGCCCGGCGTCGACGCGTGACGCCGCTTCGACGACGGCGGCTGGCCCTCGCCCTGCTGACCGCTGCCTTGGCATCTGCCGCCTTCAGCGCCTGCGGTGACACGGCCCAGCCCGACCCCGTCAAGGCCGAACTGCTCAGCCTGTGCACCCGCACCGAGCAGACCGACACCATGGACGTCACCAACACCGACGAACTCACCTCAGCCCTGGCCGGAGCCCGCCCAGGCCAGCGGATCTTCGTCGCCGACGGTGATTACAAGGGGAAATTCGCCATCACGGCCCCGGGTACCCAGGCTGCCCCCATCTCTCTGTGCGCAGCCAAGGGGGCCACGCTGGTCGGCGGCAACAGCGGCTACACGCTGCACCTTGACGGTGCCGACTGGTGGTCTGTGCAGGGATTGACGGTGACGGGCGGCAAGAAGGGCATCATGCTCGACGCCGTTGACCACTCGTCTCTGGTGGATCTGAAGGTGGCAGACACCGGTCAAGAGGCCGTCCACCTGCGCACCAACAGCAGCGACAACGTCGTCATCGGCCTGAGCATCGAGTCCACAGGCCGTGAGGACCCGAAGTTCGGCGAGGGCGTCTACATCGGCAGCGCCGAGAGCAACTGGTGCCGCTACACCGACTGCCAGCCGGACCGCTCCGACCGCAACCGAATCCTCGGCAACACCTTCGGCCCCGACGTCACCGCAGAGAACATCGACATCAAGGAAGGCACCGCTGCCGGCGTTGTCGAGGGCAACTCCCTCAACGGCGAGGGTGCCACCGCCGCCGACTCGTGGGTGGACGTCAAAGGCAACGAGTGGGTGCTGCGCGGCAACACGGGCACGGCCGCCAAGGCCGACGGCATGCAGGTCCACGCCGTGGCCGACGGTTGGGGGCGGCGGAACCGGTTTGAGGCCAACTCCATGACGGTGAACGCACCCGGCTACGGGATTCAGGTGTTCAAGAACGTCACCGGCACCATCGTCGCCTGTAGCAACACCGCAGCCGGTGCCGCCTCGGGCCTTTCCAACGTGCCCTGCACCAGTTGAGCCCTCCGCAGGGAATCCGCGGCACCCCGCGCTGCCCTCGGCAGGCGTCCGTATGGGTCGATCTGCGGCCTATGACGCGGTAGGCATCCCCGGCGGTAGTGCCGGTGGCGGTTCCGGGACTGTGTGCCCGGGCTCGCGTTGGAACAGCACCGCATGCTCGTTGAGCGAGGCGTTGTCCTGTCCCTCGCCACCGGTGGTATCCGCATGCCGGGTCAGCCACCCTGACCGCCGCATCGTCAGCACCGAGATCACCTTGAGCGGCAACGCGATGACCATGACCATCACCACAACCACCGGCAGGATCCAGATGTCGCGCGGGTGCTCACGCAGGTGGCTGATGCCCCGGATGCCGCGCCCGATGAACACCCAGCCGACGACCAAGCCGATGAACGGAGGGGCCAGGAACTTGGTGCCCAACCAGAGGTAGAACAGCGATACACCCATCGTCAGCGGCGTGAGCAGGATCTGCAACACGGTCAACTGGGTAATGAACGGTTGACGCCACAGCCACCCGTTCCACATAGCCGTGAAGTAGCAGCGGTAGGAGTTGCGCCCCCATCGCACCCGCTGCTTGATGAAAGTCCACAGCCGGTCGGGAAACATCGACACCGCACGGGCCGAACTCTGCTGGACCGTCTCATAGCCGGCCGCCAGCACCAACCAGGTCATACGGCCGTCATCCCCGGCGAAGCACTTGGCGCCCAGGAACACCTCGTTCTCCAGCGCCGGAAGTAGCGGCGTGATGACGGCTCGCCGGTAGGCCGCCGTCCGCCCGGAAAGGCAGGGCACGGCACCGCGGGCACCCATGGCCGGCACGTAGTCGAGGTAGCGGATGTCAAGTAGCCACGACGCCACCCGCCGCCACAGGGAACTGTCGCGCACGGCGACGAACTGCCGCGTGCCGACACCTCCCACCCTCGCCTCGGCGAAGGGCATCTGGATCTCTCGCAGCAGATCGGGCATCCAGGCTGTGTCCGAGTCGGCGACCACCACCACGTCCGAGGTGGCCGCCCGGATGCCGATGCCCAGGGACGCCCGCTTCCCCTCGTGCGGGTAGGTGATGATCCGCACGAGGCCGGGCAGCTCGCGGGCTGCCAGCATCGCCAGGCAGTCGCGGTCAGCGACATCGAGGACCAGGATCACCTCGTCGGGTTTGGCCGCGATCCAACTGTCCAAGCATTGCGACAGCACTTCGGGATCTTCGCGAAACACGGGCACGACCAGGCTCGTGGTGGTGCTGTAGTTGTTCCGAATCGGGCGCGCCCGGTGCGACATCGTGCGCCGGAACAGCCAGATGCTCCAGGAGATGAGGCCGAAGACACCGATGGGCAGGAACGCCATCACGTCGTTGAATGAGGGCCACGTCACGATGGGCCTCAGGACTCGGCATATGGTGCGTCACCCGAGAACTCCCCCGCGGGTTTCACCTCATCGGCCGCATCAGCGGCAGGCCCTGATTCGGCGCCGGTGTGGGCGAATTGCGGATCCCCGGGGTCGACCGCTTCCGCTGCGGGCGCGGTCGCGATACTGCGCCCCAGGTGCAGTGGCCCCGATCCCCTCGGCACGCTCTCGCCCGGCCCGAAGTACAGCACCGATTGCCAGTCCACCGACACATCTGCGACTTCCTGCACCGCCGCCGACTCCTTGACCGGCACGTGCAGCCAGTTCCACGTCCCCACCGCGATGTCGACGAGCGAGTTGCGCACGCCGACGAACATCAACAGGGCGTAACTGGTCAGCAGGGTGTTGACGCCGGCGAACAGACCGTTGGTCCAGTTCCGTGTGATGTAGTCCTGCGCCAGTGTGTAGGCCGAGATGCCCAAGATCAGATAGATCGCCAGGACGTAGGTGGCCGGTGCGGCAGTGCGACTGTTGATCTTGGGAGTACGGGCGAAGGCTGTCTTGGATTTACTCGCCGCCTGTTGCATCGATTTGATGACCCCCGCCAGGTTGACCGGCAACAGGATGAGGTTGAACCCATATGAGCGCAGCATGTCGGAGCGTTTGTAGCCCACCCGCCGAAAGTCCGAGGCCATCGCGGCGAAGTACGGCAACGCGGCGAAAAACACCAGCGGACTCAGCAACGCCCCGTCGAACGGGTACGACAGCAGCAACACGAGACTGAAACTCGCCCAGGCGATCGAGCCCATGTAGTTCAGTCGCAGGGCAGTCTCGGACCACCGCACCGGGTGCCCGGCCCGTCGTTGTGCCCGCCGGTAGCGCATGAACTTGGGTATGACCAACAACCCGCCGTTGGCCCACCGGCCGCGCTGCACCACCAGCGATCCGAAATCCGGCGGGCTTGCGCTGTAACTGAGCCGTTCCGGGTAGTTGTAGAGGTTCCAGCCCTCGCTGATGAGGTCGATGCTGGACTCGGTGTCCTCGATGACGGTGCGGTCTTGGACGTAGCGCCGAATCTCGCGCCCGCCCACGTACTCGACCTCGACGATGTCGTCGAGCGCGGCCTTACGGATGACGGCATTGGCGCCGACCCAGAAGGTGGCGTTGTAGTAGGTGAGCCCCTGGTGGACGAGGTGCTGGATGTCCGTCGTGGCTCCGGCCATCCGCTCCAACCTGGTCCGGGCCCCGCGGAAGGCCGAGTAGGGCGTCTGGGCGATGGCTATCCGCTCGTGCCCCTCCTCTTCCAGGTAATACACCAACCGCAGGCAGTACTCACGCAGGAGAGCGCTGTCGGCGTCCAGCGTGAGCACGTAGTCCGAGTTCGGGACGGACAACTCGCCGCCCTTGTCATCGACATCGAGCACCATGCCGGCAGGTGTCTCGACCATCGCGTACGTGTGACCCATGAGGCCGATGTAGGAGTTCAGGTTCATCGCCTTGTTGGGCTCGGCGGACAGCGACGCGAACCGCTTGCGCTCGAAGCTGCCGAGTTCGGCGCTGAAGGTCCGCGCAAGGCGCAGGTAGAGCTGGCGCAGGCGCGCCTGGGGCACCCGCGCGCGGTTCTCGGCGGCCATCTGCAACGCAGCCGCAGTCTCGGCGAAGTCCCGCGCCAAACCCCCGAGTACCTCGTCGGCGAGAAAGCACTCCGGCGTGGTCAGGCGAGGGTAGGCGATGGACTCAGCGGTGAGCCATTCGGCCGCCCACGTGAAGTGAGCCGCTGCGGTCGCCAGTTGGTCTGCAGCGGCGTCGTCGGCCCCGTGACCGGTCATGGCGGCCTCGAACGCGGCAAGCGCCTCGTTGCACCGTCGCGCCGGCCCTGAGAGCCACGCGGAGACCTCGGAGGGCAACGCCCGACAGCCATCCAGGATCCTCTGGGTGGCCTCGTCCTCGGCATCGGGCGGGTCGTCGATCAGCAGCATGACTCGGATCTCGGGGAACTCCTGCAGGGCTGCGGAGATGAGGGTGCCCCGCACCAGATCGGGGTCTTCGCGATAGGACGGGACAAGCACCGTGATGGACCTGTGCGAATTCGTGAAGTGGTCATCGATCTCCACCCGGGGCACCCGGACGTGGGTGCGGGAGCGGTACAGCGCCCCTTGCCGGGCCACCAGGTACATCAATGCCGAGAAGGTCAACATCGTGACCACTGCGACATAGACACCGGCCGCGACAATGAACTTCGTCTCGTTCCTGCCGTTGTCGAGAAACTGCGTTCCCACGGTCACGACGAGGTAGGCAAGCCAGGCCACCACGGTGGCGACGATCGCCAGGCCCCCCATCCACATCCGCATATCGCTGGCAGCAGGTTCGACCGCCGGCAGCGGCGCCCGACTCAGTTCCGTTCCCCACTGACGACGTCGCGCCGACAGCGCAGGCGCGCGCGCGTCCCCGCGCGAAAAGCCGAACAACCCGACACACCTCCTGACCGCTGTGCCCGCCGGCGACAAGGGTCCGGCTCCCGCCGGTTAGGCAAACCTTAGCCCGACCGTCGCCACTTTGGCTCCTCGATGATCAGGCCCAGCGTCGACGAGGTGGATCATCTCGGTGCAGTGACGCATACTGTCCGGCATGGCTGACGACCGACCGCGCACACGTCTGTCACTGCTGCGCCTCGGCTTGCTCCTCAGTTGCCTCACCCTGGCCATCGGTGCTGGGGTGGTGCTGCTCGCCGGGGTCCCCACTCGATCCGACGCCGCCGCAGCCAACGCAGTGCCCACCGGCTTCGCCGGGTATGTGGATGTCACCGCCACCCCGACGTACCATTTCGAAGACCCGATCAGCCCCGCCACCCGCGACGTCATCCTCGCGTTCGTGGTGGCCGACAAGGACGACCCCTGCCTGCCGTCCTGGGGCACCTACTACACCCTGGACAAGGCCTCCCGGGACCTCGACCTCGACCGGCGGATTGAGCAATTGCGTGTGGTTGAGGGCAACGTGCGTGTGTCCTTCGGGGGCGCGATCAACGACGAGTTGGCCACCGTGTGCACTGACGAGCAGGCCCTGCGCAAGGCCTATGCCGACGTCGTGGACCGCTACGACCTACAGAGCATCGACCTCGACATTGAAGGTGAGGCCCTCACCGACACCGAGGCCAACCAACGCCGTGCCCAGGCGGTCAAGGCCGTGCAGGACACGCAAGCGGCTCAGGACAAGCGGTTGGGCGTCTGGCTGACGTTGCCTACCGACACCGCCGGGCTCACCGCCGCCGGGATCGCCGTGTTGACGACCATGCTGGAGGCGGATGTCGACATCAGTGGAGTCAACGGTATGACGATGAACTTCGGAGCTACCAAACCCGAGACGATGGACATGTCCAACGCGGTTGAGAAGGCTGCCCTCAAGATGCAGCAGCAGATCAGCGACGCCTACGGCGCCATCCGCAAGCCGTTGAGCGAATCCGAAGCCTGGGAAAAGGTCGGGGTGACGCCCATGATCGGGCAGAACGACGTTGTCACAGAGCAGTTCACCATCGGTGACGCCAAGTCGTTGAACACGTGGGCCCTGAACAAAGGCATCGGCCTGCTTTCGATGTGGTCACTCAACCGTGACGCCACCTGTGGACCGCCCCTACCAAAGGTCTCGACCATCACCCGCAACACGTGCAGCGGCGTCGACCAGAAGGGTCAGACCTTCGCCGACGTGCTCGCCGTCAACACGGCCTTCCCGGCCTTGCCTTCGGACAGTTCGCCGGAGCCGACGGCAACGGCCAGCCCCAGTGAGACGTCCCCCAGTCAGGCAGCGTCGACTGATCCCTCCGCTACGGGTGCGCCGGACCCGTCCAGTAGCCCCGGCGGCGCCCGAGCCAGCCTCGACGACCCTGCCACCAGCCCCTACCCGATCTGGGACCCCACCACGCCGTACCCGGTCAACGTCAAAGTCGTCTGGCAGCAGAACGTCTATCAGGCCAAGCGTTGGTCGACCGGCTTCGCCCCGGATACCCAGGTGGCACGGCCGGAGGAGACCCCGTGGCGGCTGATCGGCCCGGTGGCACCCGGCGGCGAGGAGCCCATGCCGTTGCCGAGCGTGGGCATTGGCACCTATCCCGCATGGGAAGCGGCCGAGGAATACCCGGTCGGCAGCAGGGTGCAGGTCGACACGGTGCCATACGTGGCCAAGTGGACCAACACCAACCGGGCCCCCGACCCGGAGGGGGGCACCAAGAATCCGTGGGCGCTACTGCTCGAGTAGCCCCTCAGCGCATCGGCGCGCTGATGACTTCCAACGCGTGCGCCAAATCGTCTGGGTAGTCCGATTCGAAGCGCACCCGCTCGCCCGTCCCCGGGTGCTCGAACTCCAACTCATGCGCGTGCAACCACTGCCGGGTCAGGCCCAGCCGCTTGGCCAGCGACGGGTCGGCGCCGTAGGTGAGGTCGCCGCAGCAGGGGTGGCGCAGGGCCGAGAAATGCACCCGGATCTGGTGGGTGCGGCCGGTCTCGAGGTGGACCTCGACCAGGGAGGCGTAGGGGAAGGCCTCGATAGTGTCGTAATGCGTGATGCTGGGCCGTCCGCCGGTGACCACGGCGAACCGGTGATCCGCGGTGGGGTGGCGGTCGATGGGGGCGTCGATGGTGCCGCTGCTCGGGTCCGGATGTCCCTGCACCAGCGCGTGGTAGACCTTGTCGACGGTGCGCTCACGGAACTGGTCCTTGAGGCTGGAGTAAGCCCGATCAGACAGCGCCACGACCATCAGCCCGCTGGTTCCGACATCGAGCCGGTGCACGATTCCCTCCCGTTCGGCGGCCCCCGAACGGGCCAGGTCGATGCCGAGCGCTGCCAATCCGCCGGTGACGGTAGGCCCCGTCCACCCCGGGCTCGCGTGTGCTGCCACCCCCACGGGCTTGTCGATGACGGCGACGTCGTCGTCCGAGTAGAGCACCCGCAGGCCGATGACCGCAGACTGCTGGAGTTCTTCGGCCGCCGGAGCCTCTGGCCGCACCGGGTCCGGCAGTTCCACCGCGATCACCGCCCCCATAGGCGGTCGTGCCGACTTCGCCGCCACCCGGTCATCGACCTCGATTCGCCCCGCCTCAGCCAGTTCGGCCGCCGCGGACCGGGACAACCCGAGCATCCGCGCGACCAACACGTCGAGGCGCTCGCCCGCCAACGAGTCGGGCACCGGCAAGTACTTGCGGCTCATGCGGACGGTTCCGGCTCGGCCTGGTCGTGGCCGGCGCGCGTGCCGTCGAAGTCGATTCCCAGCAATGCCAGCACC
>JAUPKO010000537.1 GCA_030837395.1 Actinomycetota bacterium
CGCCGCCGCCTGGACGAGGGCGGCCGACCAGGTCGAAGTGCTTCGACAGGCCGCTGGTCAGGCCCAGGAGGCGGTGGTCGCCGACGCCCTCGACGCGGGGGTTGACTGGTGGACGCTCGGCGAGTGCCTCGGGATTCACCCGCAGGAGGCGTGGGAGCGGTTCCGGGGGGTGGTCGAGGGCCTGGTGTCACCGGCGGCCCAGCGCCCCCTGTTGGCGGTGGTGTGTACCGCTGGCCTGGACGCCGACCATGATTGCGGTGGAGCGGGGATCGATCTGGAGGATCTCTGCGACAGCCACAGCTTGACCCGGGATCCGACCGTGGTCCGGCTGCGGCACGCGGCCGATCTGCTGGGCACCGGGCTGTGGGTGAGCGTCCGACTGCCCGGGGACTATGTCGGGGCCGACGAGGTTGACGACGGCGAGGCGGTCAGCCGGTGGACCACCGTGGTGCTGCACGCCGACGAGTTGGGGTGGCTGCGCCAGGCCCTGGAATGCGACGCCGACAGTAACGGCGCCGAATCGGAGCGGGAGTAGCGGCGGGACGCGATACTCATGGCGGGCGTGGATCTGGCGGCGAGAGTCGGGTTAGGTGGCCAGCGCCACCGCGGCGGAGATCTCCTCGCGGAGTTGTCGCAGGTCATCGTCGGGTTGGGCGGCTGCGCGCATGGTGGTCAGGTCCATGGTGATGCGCGCTGATCGCAAGCCTGGGACCGCGGCCAGGGCGGTGCGGGCCGCCTCGGTGCCCTCCGGGGTGTGGCCGGCGTGCAGGTGGAGGGTGGCCAGGCGGGTTGCGCACAGGGCGATGGCCCGGTTGCGGGTCTGGTCAAACCCCGCGATGGCGCTGGTCAGTCGGTTGTGGGCGTCGTCGCTGAATCCAGCGGTGGCCTGGGCCAGGGCGTAGGCGGCTTGGCCGGTGACGCTCTGGACGTGGGCGTCGCACAGGAAGCCGCGCATCCATACCGGGGTCGTCGTCGGGGTGATGGTGGTGTAGGCCTGCTCGGCCATGTCGATCTGCCGGGCGCATCCGGGGGCGTCGCCCATGGCGCCAAGGGCGCGGGCCTTGACCCCGTGCAGTACGAATCTCACGGCCACGCTGAGCCGGTCGTCGCCTTCGGCCAGCCGGATGATCTTCACGCATTCGTCGGGGTCACCCAGGTGGAGTTGCTGGGTGGCGATGTCGGACAGGATGTGGGCGCGCAGGTCGGCGTCGTCGGCCTCGGTGGCCGTGTACAGGGCGAGTTTGAACAGGGTTCGGGCCTCGTCGTGGGCTCCGGCGTCAAAGGTCGACCAGGCCGCGCGTTCGGCGAGGCTGGCGACGGCCGCGTGGAGCCGGGTGCGTACCGGGTCGGTCATCTGTGCCCGCAGCAGGCGGGTTGCCCAGCGTAGTTGGGTGGCGGCCATCTCGCGGGCCAGGCCACCGCCGAAGCGCAGGTCCCAGGCGGTGAACATGGTCTCGGCCTGTTCGACCTGTACCACGTCGGCCGCTCCGACGTGGGCAGGGATGTCGGCTGCGCCGAGGCTGGCCAGGGCCCGATGGACCGGTTCGCCCAGTGGACCTCCGACGGCGATCGCGGCGATGGCCGCGGTGAAGGCACGTCGCTTCATGTCGTCTGCATCCTCACCGAATCGATGTCCGCCCAGCGTAGTCGCCTGGCCACCGATACCCGGAGGGGTCGACGCCAGTCGGATCCCCAGGGCCTTCTCGTAGCCGTTGACCACGGCTGGGGTGACCGGACGGTCGCCGGCCTCCACCCGTGACAGGTGGCTGACCGAGATATGGGCCTGTTGTGCGACCTGGGCCTGGCTGATGCCGTGCTCACGGCGCAGGGCCCGAAGGAGCTGGGCTGGAGGCGTTTGCACTGGTGTCCTCCCATCCGAACCGGGGTTGCGGCAATCCGTGCCGCACATCGGCAACGGTGACGCGACCGAATGTTGCCCATCACTCTGGGTCTATGGCCGCTGGTGTAAATAGTGAACCACCTCGATCTCGATGGTGATAGCCGGTTGCCAGGGAGGAATGAGGGGGACGGCCATGCCGGATCGGGGAGTGGTGTCCATGCGGAATCAGCCGTCTCTACGCGGCAGTGTCCGGCCTGATCTGGCTGGACGATTCAACGAGTTGGATGTGCTACGGCGGCGCTGGCCCCTGTTCGCGGCAACGGCCGAGGGACAGACATTGCCGCCCTACGAGGTTCTCATCCATCCGTCCAGCTGCTGCAACCTGCGATGCCAGTGGTGCATCGGCGACCATGTTCCGGTGGAGGTCTGGGACGAACCCCGGCATCAGCTGACCCTGCTGGAGGCTGCCAAGCACGCCCCCGACCACTTGCCGGACACGCTCGGCGATCCGGCCGCGATGAACAGACTCGTGCGCGACATCGTCGGCTACCGGCGTACCGCCAGTTACCCCTGCGATGGTGGGCGCCGGGAGCGCGAGTTCCGGGTGGAGAATGTGTCGTTCTCCGGGCTGATCGGCGAGCCACTGGTCAGCTGGGCCGCGCTGCTGCCGGCGATCGAGTATCTGCTGGAACACGACGTACGGGTCGGATTGTTCACCAACGCCGTGCTGATGGATCGGCAGGTCGTCGGGGTGCTGGCCCGGGCGGCGTACGTCAACGTCAGTCTCGACGCCGCCACCGGCTCGACCTACGCGGAGTTGAAGTTCGGTGGTCGCCCGTCCGGGGTGGCCATGTTCGA
>JAUPKO010000538.1 GCA_030837395.1 Actinomycetota bacterium
GTGAAACGGTAACTCGCCAGCAGCCACCCCTCCAGCAGCGCGTCGAGCAGACCATCGGACAGCCCCTCGCCGGTCACCAGGACGGCGTCGCCAGCCACCTCACCTGCCAACGCCACGCCGGCGGCGCGCGCCTGCGCGGGGTCCTCCGCGACCACCACCACAGCCACCTGATGCCACCGCTCGTGATCGACATCGAGCACTGTGACCGAACCGGGCTTGGTCGCGGTGGCTTTGCGCTCCACGCCCCTGGTGACGTTGACGCCGAGCCGTCGATCGGCCTCGGCCAACAGTGCAGGGCGCTGATCGGCGGGACCGGCCAACACGAGCACATCGCAGGGGGCATGCCAGGGGTCGGCGTCATCACCGAGAAAGTTCAGTTCGCGTTGCACAGGGGCCACGCTAGCGCGAAGGCCCCGACGCCACTAGGCGTTCGGGGCCTCCGACGGTTGGGTTCAGACTGCGGTGGTGGTGAGTTGCTCACCCAGGGCACGAGCCTCGTCGGGCGTCATCTCGACCACCAATCGACCTCCGCCTTCGAGCGGCACGCGCATGATGATGCCGCGCCCTTCTTTGGTGACCTCGAGCGGGCCATCGCCCGTTCGCGGCTTCATCGCCGCCATCTCCGGTCCCCTTCCTGTTCTGCTCCCGTGCGGTTGACACGGATCCTGGTGGTGGTGCGCGCGGTAGCGCGAACCGACTTCACCCCCATTATCCATGACGCGCCCGGCGAGCATGCGGTTCCGCCTCACTGAGGCGACCAGCGGCCAGATTCCACCACGTCTGCGAAGGCTCGCAAAGACCGGCGGACCCCGTCGGCGAAGGCGGGCCGCACCAGGGGCCAGCCGAGCCGGCCAAGGACCCCCAGGGGTAGTTCGAGTTCCTCCGCCCACACGAACACAGACGTGCCGTCGGGCCGCTCGACCACCTCCATGATGCCCAGACCCCGCACCACGCGGCCCGTATGACGCACGACCACCCGATTGGGTTCATCCCACTCCGTGATCACCATGGTGTCCAGGAACCCCACGCGGCCGACGCCCGTCCAGGCCTCGATCCGCCCGCCCACGCCTCGCCCGTCCCCCAGCACCGGACGCACGTCCGTCCCGAGCATCCACTCGCCCTGCGCCGCCCAATCTGTGAAGGCACGGAACACCTCGGTGGCCGGCGCCGCCACCGGGACCTCGAGCCGCAGGTGCCTCATCTGATGCCTTCCCCCGGCGCCGGCGCCGTGCCCGGCAGGTCGGCGTCGAAGTCTGGCCCCGAGGGCGCGGTGGTCGGCACCGACGACCCGACGACGTCGGACGTCGTCCCGGCCACCTGCTCCCGCTGGTCGGCCAACCGGTCGAGCAAGGCGTCGACGTCGGCCATCCGATAACCGCGGAACACCACCGGGAAGCGCACCAGACGCACGTCCTCGGCGGTCAGCGGACCTTGTGCCGGCACCTGCGCGACCGCATGATCGGGCACCACCTCGGGCAGTTGCCCGGCCTGCGGGAACCGAAGTGCCACCAGCACCGCGGCGCCAACGACGGCCACCACCAGCAAGGCGAACAGCACCACCATGGGGCACACCCTCTCCGGACGATTCGACTATGGGCATCGTGCCACGGAATCGGATTGCGGGCACCGCGCCACCCCACCGACGCTCAGTCGGCCTCAAGCTCGATGATCGCCTCCGCCAGTCCCGCCGGGTGCGGCGGCGGTGGCGACGCCCACTGCCCCGCGATCGCGTCCAGCGCGTCGGCCACCGCCCGCACCCACGTCACCTCGGCCGCCACATCAGGGGGCACGAATCGCCCGGCCACCATGGTGTCGATGAGTTCGTGCAGCGCCGCATAGTCACCCCAAGGATCGAGTACCACCACCGGCTTGTGGTGCATGCCCAGCACTCGGCCGACCCAGGCCTCGAAAAACTCTTCCATGGTGCCGATGCCGCCGGGGAGCACCAGGAACGCGTCGGCACGGGAATCCATCGTCGCCTTACGGTCGCGCATGTCCTCGGTGACCAGCAACTCGTCCGCCTCGGTGTCGGCTACTTCGTAGGCCAGCAGCGCCCGCGGGATCACCCCAACGGTATGAGCGCCGGCAGCACGCGCGGCCCGCGCCAGCGCACCCATACTCGAGATGCTGCCGCCGCCGGAGACCAACTGCCAGCCACGGCGTCCCAGCGCCTCTCCCACCTCGGCGGCCAGCGTCAGGTAGCGAGGGTCGATCCGCGTCCCGGAAGCACAGAACACGCACACCGCACCGGTCACGGACGGCGGCCTTGCGGCTGGGCGGTCGAGGGCTGCGGTGCCGCGAGCCAGGCCGCCATGGTGGCGTGCACCGATCGCAGCTGGGCCGTGGGCACGTGCTCGTCGGCCGTGTGGGCGAGGCTCGGGTCACCCGGGCCGAAGTTGAGCGCGGGCACACCCAACTCGGTGAACCGCGCCACGTCGGTCCAACCGAACTTGGGCCGTGGTGACGTACCGGTGGCCGCCAGGAAGTCGCGCACGGCCGGCAGGTCCAGGCCGGGCAGCGCCCCGGGTGCGGAGTCGGTGAGTTCAATGTCGAATCCGTCGAACACCTCCCGCACATGGGCGAGGGCCTGGTCTTGCGAACGGACCGGTGCGAACCGATAGTTCACGGCAATCGTGCATTCGTCTGGGATCACATTGCCCGCCACCCCGCCGTTGATCATCACAGCGTTGAGGCCCTCCCGGTAGGTCAGGCCATCCACGACCACCTGGGCGGGCTGATAAGCGTCCAGCCGGCGCAGCACCTCACCGGCAGCGTGAACCGCGTTGTCACCCAGCCACGAGCGGGCACTGTGCGCCCGTCTGCCACGGGTGGTGACGGCCACCCGCAAGGTGCCCTGGCAGCCGGCCTCCACACCGGCATCCGAGGGTTCCATGAGCACCGCCATGTCGGCGCCCTCGAGCAACTCCGGGCGTTCGGCCACGACGGCGGCCAGGCCGTTGTGCACCGCGGCGACCTCCTCGCAGGCATAGAACACGTAGGTCACGTCCCGCGAGGTCGTTTCCAGGTCATGGGCG
>JAUPKO010000054.1 GCA_030837395.1 Actinomycetota bacterium
CAAGACTGTCATACGAGACCGGTGCGGACCGGCTTCACAACGCGCTATTGGAGCGCGCGGCCGAGCTCCTTCTCGAACGCCCGAGAGTGCTCAACAGCTTCTCGGGCCCGATCGAGGAACACCCTCTCGAGTACGGCAACCCGGTCGAGGTGACCCGGAACCCCGGGACGGTCATCTCGGTCGGGAAGTACTCGAAGACCGATGAGCCGCAGACGATCGTCGTCACCGACGCCGCGGTCGGGCAGCGCGTGTGGTTCTACGTGGACGAGAACGGGGTGCTGGTGCACTCCGTAGGCGAGCCGCCCTCCCGCAAGACCGCCGGACCGCTGAAAAACTTCTGCATACTGGGCTCTGCGGTGAGAGCCGAAGTGGGTTGGACCGAACCGCTCGACGGGAGGCGGTACATCCGTTCTACGGGCGAGGGCCCGGCGCTCGTCGTGGGGGACGTCTGGGCGGGCGCGGACTTCGAGACCCTGCAGCAGGCGCTCGACTTCATCGAGGCGCGCGACATGGGAGGCAGGGGGGTAGTGCGGCGGATAATCCTCGTAGCCGACCTCGACGTGTCCGAGCAGATCCACGTGAGTGTGCCGGACGTGCGGATCGAGGCACGGCCGCGAGGGGTGGAAGCGGCAGCTCCGTCCCCCGTCGAGGTGCGATGGTCGTACTGCGTCGCGGATCCCGATCCTGCGGAGGTCGTGAGGCTCAACGCACTCATCGACCTGCATGGGATGCAGGGAGTGACCTTCGAAGGCATCCGCTTCGTGAGGAAGCAGGCGCAGACCGGCTGGCCCGATGTCCCCAGCGTCATGTGGGATCCCGGGGACCAGCTCACGATCAAATCGTGCGAGTCCATCGGAAGGCCGCTCGAGGGCAAGGAGGTTCCATACACCAACTTCCTGCTCGCTTCGCCGGGCAACCGGATAGTCAGGAGCCTCGCAGTGGAGAGCTGCACCGTGAGGCTCCTGGCATTCGAGGCGGGCGAGGCGGAGCTGCCGGTGGGCGGGCTCATCGCGTTCCTGGGCAGGTTCGAGCCGGATCCCGAGCAGCCGACTCTGTTAGAGCCATCGACTGGTTGTCTTTGGTTCGCACTGGTCAGATCGAACCGCATACATGTCGATCCGCCGGTCGAGGGCGGGGCCCTCGTCTCGGCCGCATCTGGAAGCGCCGGCTGGATAACTGACGAGAACTGGCTGTGGGCGGTGGTGGACTGCGGCAAGAACCCGGAGCATGCGCTCGGCAACAGGATCGAGGATAACGTGATAAGCGGGGGCGTCGTCTCGATCAGGGTCGGGAGCGCCTCGCACGTGAGCGGCAACGAGATATCGCAGGCTCGCTGCTACGGGGTGCTCGTAGAGAACGGGAGGGTCGAAGAAGGCGACACCGGAGCGAGTACCATAGCCGGCAATCGGATCGGGATGGCTACGCTCGAGTTCGAGACGCCCGAGCAGGACCGTGCGCAGTGGCCCAGGAGCGGGATCCGGCTGCGGCTGAGCAGGTGCCTCGTCAAGGACAACACCATCGACCTGGGAGCGAACGCCTGCTGCGGGATAACCGAAGGGCCGATCGACGGGCTGGACCCATCGAATGTCGGGCCCGCAGAGACGGGTACGGCCGGGACCGTCAGGGTGGCGGCCAACGAGCGCGCCCATGGCGTGATGGAAGTGCAGGAGGCGTCTGCCGGTGTCGGCTTCACCCTGGAGCCGTCGGACGTCTTCCAGGGCACCTTGGTGGACTACACTCCGGACCGCACGTACTACCTTGCCGAGCAGAGCGATCCGGTCCCACCCGGACCCCGGACGATCGATGTGAGGGTATGGGCCAACGTGCTGGGACCAACGAGCTACCTCGCAGCAGGCGAGTTCCTTCTATGCTCGAACCAGAACGTCGCCAAGGGGACTGCTCGGCACTCCGGCGTATCCGGCGTGTTCGACGCGATGCGCAGCCCCATGTGGGGCGGGCACGCGATCGAGGGAAACATGATCCTGAGGCAGTCCGAGGGAGGCCAGATCGCGGGTGCAATGCCCGAGCCGAAGTACGGGCTCGGGATCGCGCTGCTCAGCTCCGCGAACCGCGTGTGCGGCAACCGCGTGCAGGGGACGGCGCTCGGGGTGCTGGCGCTCGATTCGAGCGTCGTTGCCGACAACTTCGTCGGCCCGGCGTGGCTCGGGATCTGCGCGTGGAAGGACTGCACCGTGCGGTCCAACCGCGTATGGTGGCACAGGACGTACTGCTACTGGTGGTGGAGCAGCGGCCTCGAGCCCCCGCGCATGCCGCTGTTCCCGGAGCTGCCCGTGTTCTGCGGGATACAGGCCTCGGTCGGGTGCGTCGTGGACGGGAACGAGGTAGCGGCGATGCAGTCCGATGTCTTCGCGAGCCACCCGTACCAGGTCGTGCCCCCTCACGACGCCGGTTACGACGCGTACATGGACTACCTCGATGCGAGGATCCTCGAGATCGACGGTCTGAACGATCACCAGGCATCGCCCGCGCCGCTTCCGGCCGCCCATTTCGTCATGGAGCTGCTCGCCTCCGTGAGCAGCGGCACGGGCCTCGTCGGCGGTGGGCACCCGCCGCCCCTCGGAAGCCTGGGACCGCTCACGGACCTCATCGTGGCGGCCCAGGCGGCGACGCCGGGCAGCGACGCGTCCTCCGACGGAGTGAAGAGCCTAGTGGCGCTAGCGGATCTGAGCGAAATGTCCCAGAGCGGCCAGACGGTGAAGGATACCGTGCTGCTCGCGCTCCTCGTGCAGCTCCTGTGCGGGTCGTCGGGCGTGATGGTTGCGAACCTGCCCATGCAGATGCTGCTGGCAGGGCTCGTGAAGTGGAGAATTCCCAACGGTCCCAGCGTGGGAACCAGGTTCATCGAGCTCGTCGAGGCCGACTTCACGATGGCAGGCGGGTTCGACAGGACGTGGTTGTTCCTGCGCTGGGGCGGCAACACGGTGACCGACTGCCGCGTGGACCTCGGGCTATCGCTGCTGCCGGGCTTGTTCCTCTTGCCGCTCCAGTGCGGGATCGCGACGACCTGGGGGTTCGAGGATCCGAAGCCTGTTGCCTACGAGGCGCCGCACTACGCGATCATGGGTCTGAGCGGCGTCGGGTTCAGCTCCGTGAGCTCGTGCAGCGTGCGTGGATGCAACGTCGGCTACGTGACGTTCTCTGCCGACCAGGTGCATGGGCTGGAAGCGAAGCAGTGCGGGCTGTTCGGAGCGGTCGCTGCAGGGC
>JAUPKO010000539.1 GCA_030837395.1 Actinomycetota bacterium
CGATCGGGTTCGTCGTGCGCAGGTGGATCCAGCGCTCGGCCGGGTAGTCGTAGAACGCGAGCAGCTCGTCCACGTCGTTGTAGATCTCCGCGAGGGCCGTCTTCGCGCCCGGGTTCGCCGACATTCGGCAGTGCCGCAAGGACATTGGCCATCTTGTGGAACCAGCAGCGCTGGCTCTTGGTCTCGGGAAACACCTCGCCCAGGGCCGCCCAGAAGCCCAGCGCGCCGTCCCCAACGGCCAGGACGGGGGCACGCCTCCCGCGTCGCTTGGCATCGCGCAGCAGGTCCGCCCACGACCCGGTCGACTCCCGGTACCCGTCGCTCAGGGTGATCAGTTCCTTGGTGCCGTCGGCGCGTACACCGATCACTACCAGCAGGCACAGCCGCTCCTGTCCGAGGCGGATGTTGACGTGGATGCCGTCGGCCCAGACGTACACGTAGTCGACCTGGGACAGGTCCCGGGCGTTGAAGGCCTTCGCCTCGGCCTGCCAGGCCACCGTCAGCCGGGTGATCGTGGGACCGGACAGACCCGCCGACGTGCCCAGGAACTGTTCCAACACGGGGCCGAAATCGTTACTGGACAAGCCCTGCAGGTACAACAACGGCAACACCTCGTTGGTCTTCGGCGACTTGCGACACCACGGTGGCAAGATCGCCGAGGCGAACCGCTTCCGCTCACCGGTGACCCCATCGACCCGCGTGTCGTTCACCCGCGGCGCGACCACCTCGACCGCACCGGACGACGTGAGCACCTCCCGCGGCTCGGCGTACCCGTTACGCACCACCAGCCGCCGACCATGCTCGTCGACCTCCTGCTGATGCGCCTTGTCCTGGGACTGCCACGCGTTAATCCTTGAGGGATCAGATCCAGGCGCCGGGGTCACCCAGGTACAGGCCACAGGCACAGTCGATGGCCTCTTCCGGGGTCCCCACGGACTTGCCGCTGGGCAGCAAGGACTCCTCAGAGGCGTCACGGCTACCCAGGTGAACGGCGAATCCCCACCGGTCCGGCACTCCCCTGTACCGCAACCGACCTAAAGGCCACCCATCGCCGTCCTCGTCGGCGTCGCTGTACGCGAACTCGCCACGGAACCGCATGGGCAGGCCGGTCAGCTGGGGCCACCGTGCCGCCCGATGCGCAGCGACCCTCTCACCCAGGGCGATCTTCACGGCATCGGTCGGCCGGGCCACACCCCAGATGATGCCCCACGCCCAGGGCACCTCTCGACCAGAAGCACACCGGTTTTGATACGGATCATCCCTACGTGACCGGCCGTGTCCCCTCCGGACACGCAGGAGAGGATCTGTCCCCTGCCGCGCGCCGCCCGCGCCCTCACCCTCGACGCCGAACAACGCGTACAACGGGAAGCCCTGGCCCGTTCACGGACCGCGTCCGTGCGCGACGTCCAACGTGCCCGGATCGTGCTCGCGGCAGCCGACGGCGCGACCAACGCCGCCCTCGCCAGAAAACTATCGATCCGGGAGATCACGGCACGAACCTGGCGCAACCGGTTCGCTGAGAACGGGAGGAAAGCCATGACCGACCGCCCCAGACCCGTCCGCCCCCTGATCTACGGCCCGCAGGGACGGCTGCGGATCGTGGCCGCCGTCACCAGCCAGGCCCCCGAGGCCGAGTCGCAGTGGTCACACCGGCTGCTGGCCGAGCCTCTGGCCGCCGAGGGCGTCTCGGCGTCCCAGATCGGCCGGATCCTGCCTGCCCTGCCTGCCGGGCCGGATCGCCCGCCGCGAGTTCGAGTACGTCCGACATGGCACCGTCTCGATCATCGCCGCCCTCGAGGTCCACACCGGCGAGGTCCGTACAGAACGTGTTATAAAGAACAACTCCGACACGTTCATCGACTTCCTGGAACGACTCGAGCAGCGCGTCGATGCGGACCTGACCATCCACCTCGTGCTCGACAACGGCTCATCGCACACCTCGAAGGCCACCAAGAAGTGGCTTCGTGAGCACTCCCGGTTCCAGGCGCACAACACCCCGGCCTACGCGTCGTGGTTGGACCAGGCGGCACTGTTCTTCTCGATCCTGACCCGCCGGTTGCTGCACCGGGGCGAGTCCACCTCCCAGCAGGACCTCGCCGACCGGATCGAGCAGTTCACCCAGGTCTACAACCGAACGTCCAAGCCCTTCCGATGGACCTACGACGGCAGTCCCCTCAAGGCCGCCTGATCACTCAAGGACTTACGCGTGGCAGCACTAGCGACTGCTGGCGGTTGGGACTCTTGGACGAAGGATGCTTCGGCGTGCATGACGACTTGCGATGGACGTCCGACCATGCCGATGAGAGCGCTATCGGGATGGGTGCCCGCGGTCATCCGGGATGGTCGATAGATGATCAGTTCGCCAGAAGTGCAGGCCCACCTCGCGTCACCGATTATCGTCGCCATGGGTGGTGAGGGCCGGAGCGGGCGGGCGGGTCCCGAAGGAGTCGCTCGACACGCTCGCGCATGACCTCATCAGCGATCGTTGTTTCCAGGAGAGCCTGAGCAAGGATCTCCTCTGTAAGGCCCAGGAACTGTGCCTCCGACTTGAACTCGAATAGGCCCAGCATCTCAGAGAAGCCGAACTTCCAAGTACCTGTTGCCGGGTGACAGAACAGCGGATGGCGAGGGGACTCGCGGGTTCGCCAGAAGACAAAAACCCAGTAGTCCCGAAAAGGTTCCCCGTATCCGACGATCAGATTGTAGGGCAGCCCCAGGATCTCAGAGGTATACACTACGCGTGCCCCTGCATCGGGTTGCTTTGTCTCAATCAGAACCCCGTATGCGGGGGTCAGTGCGCGGTAGAGGGAAATATCGGCGCTCTGATATGTGAGACCCACAGACCCTGGCTTGAGCCAGGGCAATGAAAGGGCGCCCGGCACGTCCCTGGCAAAGGCGTGTGCATGAATGTGATCTGGCACCGACGCACCTGAACCGCGCATACTCTCGCAGACCAGAAAGCCGGTCTCGCAAGCAAGGGTAAGACATCTGTCGATATCGTCTGCGGTAAGTTGTTCCCTGTGCTCCTGGACTGCTGCAGCGATCCGTGTGCGGACGAAGGGTGCAATGATTGATTCGGTGTGCGCGTCACCTACGAAGCGAATCAGAAAGTGATGGGCCGCAAAGGGGAAGGGATCCGGCACAACAAGTGTCCTACCACGCACCAGAATCCCTGACGCCATCCGAGTGCAGAGGTAACAGTCCCTGATACGCGGGCCACTTGTGCGGAGGTTGTACTTTCGCCTCTCAGCGGTCTGGAAGATCCGGTACTCACCGAAGGGCTCGTTCGGTATCGCCCTTTGCCTGTCGATCACTGGGCACAGGTCACCATGAACTGCCCGGTAGTCTTCCGTCATCATTTGCTCAAGACACTTGTCCGCTCCTCTCACTAGGCCCCCCAAGACATTGCGTTCGAGACACCACTCAAGTAGTAATTCAACGTCGCCGTATTGGAACAGGCGAATCGAACTCCAGCCAAGGCGCAGTTTTGTACGAAAGCGTAGTCATCGGAGAAGTCGCCCGTCATCTCTCGCCACGTGAAACGTGTCACCCATTTGTGGAAGTCATGGACGGATTTCCGCACGAGCATTTCTGATGTGTCAACTGTGTATACCGCTGAGCCATCCCTCGCAATTACGGCGTCCCTCTGGATGTTGGTACCTTGTGTGCGAATTCCGACATCAACGAGTGTCGAGTAGATATACCGCGAGAGGGCTGCATGGTCGAGGGCTAACCGTGCTCCTGGAGTCCACGGGTACATCGGCTCCAGGAAGGGCGAGCCATCGGCGTTCCACAGATACCGCCAGGAGTAGGCGATATCGACTGTGGCATCACGATCAAGTATGGTCGCGAGAGTGGCGAGGTGATGAGGGTCATATGTGTTGTCGTCGTCCAAGTAGCCGATGTAGTCGCCACTGCAGCGAGCAATGCCGCAATTGCGAAGGTAACCGATGCGTGAAACGCTGTAGAAGGGCTGGAAGTCGTCCTCGTGCTTGGATGTGCACACCTCGACAATCCTTATCGCGCTGCCAAGACGACGCGCTTCCAGTTCAAGTTCAGCCTCGAGCGAATTATCGTCAACGACGATCACGTGCTCTACGGTTCCCGTGTAGTCCTGCTGTGCCACCGAGGCCACGCATCGAAGCAGCGCAGCCGTTCTGTTCCTTGTGACCGTGACGACACTTATCGGCGTAGCTTCCACCATGGGACAACCATCCATCCGTGATCTCTCAGCCCCAGAATCTCGAGAAGGGATACGGGAATAGGAGTTCGTCACCCGGATCGTGGCCTAGCCCGTTCTCGAGCAACTGCTGCATGGCAACGTTGATATGGTCGTCCCAGCAGCCAACGCAGTCGGCATTTGACACGGGGACGTTCGTCCCGTGGAATCGTCGCGCGTTTTCGACGATGAAATCGATGTCGACCTCATTCACATTACCGAGCCTGTTGAGGCTTCTGAACGCCATTGATCCGCAGGGATAGGCGTCCCCGTTGGCTTTCACGAGAAGGTAGATCATGGAGTAGTGGCATCTCGGTACAGTCGGTCGGAGATGAGTGCGATCGGAGAAGAAAGTCGGCAGATTGCTGAGGTTCGTTCTCTGCGCGAAGAAACTTTCCAGGCCCAGAAGTCGGGCGTTGGTGCTCAGGCCCGTAACGGCCTCGATCAAGTCGGGTTGGCCAGGCAACATGTCTGGATAGCCTCGGAGAAACTTGAACTGAACAAAGACCTCGCCGTCGTCCAGTCTGTTATCGCGAAGGAACTTGGGGAGAAGCGGGATGTCGGCTACATTGTGTTTCGTCACCGTAAAGCCGATACCCAGAAAGTCCAGGCCCAGGGTTCGGTACTCTCCGAGGTTCCGGACTACGGTGCCGAAGAAATCCGCCTGCTTGAGCCGTGCATAGGTTTGCGGTGTGCACGCATCCAGGGAGACCCGCACCCAATCGGGCTTTCGAGTAAAGGTAAGAG
>JAUPKO010000540.1 GCA_030837395.1 Actinomycetota bacterium
GTCACCCAACCGTAGTAGCGACCCCTTCGACATGGGCCCCTGATCACCCGGATGCCCACGCGGCATACCGGGTCTGGCGTTTGTGCCGGGCCTCCCTAGGTCTTGCTTTTGTTGGATTTGGTTCGCTCTGGTTCTCCTGGCCTGGCTCGGTCTGGTTACCCCGGCTCGCGCGCTGGCCGTCAGGTTTGAACGCCGCGGCCTCACGCATGTCCGGGCCGCTGTCGTGACAAACCAGTCTGTACGGACTATCGGCCGGTGTGACGGGGAGACAGCACCGGTTCGGTCATCATTGGAATTCACCGTTGGAAGTTCAGCGGTCACTACTGGCACGCTGGAACGGCAGCCGGATTCACTTCGGTTCGTGGCAACGTGTGGTGGTGGCGGGTGCATTGAGTGAAGGGCCCCTCGGTGTCTGACAACTGAGCGATATGTGGATCGAAGTGGTGCAGTATCCACGAACTCATCGCCACCGGATTCGGGTCCAAACGCACGACTTCCCAACTTCGCCACAGCCCCTCGATACGGACCTCAGCTTCGGGGTGCTCCCACCATTGTTCGCACCATTTCGGGAACGTACGGGCCGTCATCGAGAACATCCACCCGTTGACCCACGCGATCGCATGTGGGTACAACGGGGCTGGGGGTTCCGATGGTTCCTGCGACGTCGCCTCAGCGGACGCGTCACCGTGCCCGTCCTCGGCGCCGGTGGGTTCATCTCGCGTAGGCAATTGCGCGATGACTTCATGCGTGTTCAGCATGGTTTCCAGCAGCTCGACTTCGCTGCGAGCAGCAGCCAGGTCGGTGATGGTTTCAGCGAGCACGATGCGAAGTTCAGCGGCGGTCAGGCTCGCCACCTCGTCGGCGGTGATGTCCATTGGTGGGCTACCTTCCGCCGGTCGTTTCGGCGTGGACGCTGCGGGTGGCGAGGACGAGTTCAGCGTTGGTGATCGCGGAGCTGATCTGATTGGCGTAGGGACCGGCGTAGAACGGTTGAAGCTGGACCATGGCTGGTTTGGCCCCAGTCGCGAGCAACAGGGCGCGGCCTTTGGGAAGGGCACGGATCTGGGCGGCCGTTAGGACTCGTTGTTGGCGCAGCGACGTGGATGTGTTGCGTTTCCCCTGCCCGGTTGACACCGACACGGTGGACACGTCGTGGTCTCCGACAAGTTTGGATATGTTCTCCGCGAACTCCGGATCGTCCATACCGGCACCGATCAGTTTGACAGTCGCGGCGGACCACAGGCTTTTCATTCCCCCGTCACCCCAGACAGCGCGGCCTTGTGCGTAGGACTGCAAAATCGTGATCGGCAGAATCCCGCGGGAGCCGAAATGCGAATACAGCAGTGGTAGGTCAGAGATGCGCGCGACGTTGGCGGCTTCGTCGAGAGCCACGACCAGTGGTGGGTCCAGCCGTCGTGACGCCGGTGTTGCCTCGGCGGTGCGGACTCCCGCACGCAACACCCGGTCGACGAGGGCCGCGACCAATGGTGCGGCTGATCCTCCCCCGTCTTTGGACATGAGGTAGAGCGTTTGTTTCGACACGACGAACGCGGCGGGGTCGAAGGTTTCGGTGGCGGTGCCGGGTGTGACCCATGCGGTGATGTCTGGGTCCCGCAGGCACTTACAGGCGGCGCGCGCAGTGAAGAAGACCGATGCCCTGGTTTCGGGCGCGGACTTCTGCAAGCCGTCGAGAGAATCGGCGGCTGGTGAGAACCCTGCTTCGTGCAGCAGATCGTCCGGCTCCTTGTTTGTTTCTTGGGACAGCCAGCGGTAGACGTGAGTGATGGGTTTGTTGGCGTGAGCCGCCGCCAGAACCAGGGACGCGAGTAGCTCAGTGGCCGCTGGACCCCAAATGTCGCGGGAGCGTTCATCTTCAACAGTCGTGACGAAGTGTCCGGCAAGGCGTTCGGCTTCTTCAACCGTCTTCACCCCTGCCAGTACAGGCCACCACCATGTTTGGTCGGTGCGGGCCACTCCTTGCGGGTCGAACGTCCAGACACGCTGCTTGGTGCGCGCCTCACGAATTTCGGCGGTGGCTGCCCACAGGTCGGCCTTGTTGCTGGTCGCGATGCAGGGGCCAGGGGCATTCAGTATCGACGGGATGGCCAGCGAGGTTGTCTTACCGGAGCGAGGAGCCATGACAGCGACGATGACGTCTTCCCAACTGGCGAACAGGGGTGTTCCGTCTGAGTCCAGCGTGCCCAGCGCGATCCCGGCATCGGCGGGGGTGATGGAGCGCTCGGGGGTATCGCCCAGCGACGGTCGCAGCGATCGGGTTTGAGTGCGACGAGCAGGCAGAGCCATGAAGGCGGCATCGGATCGTTTCGCGAGGGAGCGGCTGGCCGCATCGGACTTTGGTCGCGTCATGACCTTCGCCGTGAGGTAGGAAATCGGCGGAACGACGAGGGCAAGGAACAGGACCACCCAGACTGCGATCAGCACGGTGGGGCTAACGGCTGGCCACGTCGCGGCCAGTCCCCCGGTCTCGGTGAACGCTTCAATGAGAAGGAACAGCGACCAACTCCCGGCTGGCCATTGCCCACCATCGAGAAGTGTCAGCACTCCCCCAGCCAGCCACAGCGTTGTCGACGCAATGAGGATCAGGGCGAACGCGGCCGGGATCGCCCACGACGCGAACGCCCCGTTTGAGGCAACATGGGTTGGACGAACTGGCGAACTCATGCGGTGTCACCGCCCTTACCAGTCAGATCACCCAGGGTCCGACCGGACGCCTTGGCAAGCGTGGGCGCAGGCTGGGATGGTTTACGACGCAGCCTGCGGGAGGCGGCCCGGTTCGTGCTCATCTGCGGAACCGTCAATTCAGCGGTACGCGCTTGCGGAATCGAGACGGCCTGAACCTCGAGCACTAGTTCAGGCGCGGTGACAGATTGCCCCACTGGTTCTGGCGCGACCCACGGTCGCGGGCTGGGTGCCGCGGCCATTGTCAAACCGAGTAGCCCGGTGAGTCCCCCAGCGACCGCAGGCTGCGCCATGACCGGCTCAGCTTCTGGTTCCGTTTCCGTCAGGTCGATCGTTGCCGCTGGCTGGCGATCCTCGAACAACTCAGGGTTGGCCAACACGTCGTCCAGGGTGAACCGGGCGACGGGTGTGTCACTACGGATGACTGGCGCGTCGTCGATGTG
>JAUPKO010000541.1 GCA_030837395.1 Actinomycetota bacterium
CCTGTGCAAACACCCGGCTCCACAGCGCCCCGGCATTGGTGAGCACGTTCGTCTTGTGGACCAGGGTGACGTGCTTGCGGCGGCGCTCGGCCCGGGCGAAGGCGTCACGAACGATCCGCTCGACCCCGTAGGCGGTGTTCAGACTCTCCTCGACGGCGACCTCATGTGGCGTGCCGGTCCGCAAGCTGCCACCGGCTCCGACGTAGGGACCCTCGGTGCCCTCCCGGCACACCACCATGTCGATGTCGGCCGGGCCCTTACCCGCCAGCGGCGTGCTGACACCCGGGTAGAGCTTGACCGGGCGCAGGTTGATGTGGTGATCGAGTGCGAAGCGCAGACGCAACAGCAACCCCCGCTCAAGCACGCCCGGCGGCACCGAGGGATCGCCCACGGCCCCCAGCAGGATCGCATCGTGCTCGCCGATCTCAGCCAGGACCGAATCCGGCAGGACCTCGCCAGTGCCGTGGTAACGCCGGGCGCCAAGGTCGTAGTCGGTCGTGTCGAACGACACGTCGGCGCCGTCACCGGCTGCTCGAAGGACTTTCAGACCCTCTGCCACGACCTCGGTGCCGATGCCGTCGCCGGGGATCACTGCGATTCGGAGTGTCGTGGCCACGGGTCAAGGGTAGTGTCCCGGCCACCTCGTCCGCGCCCATGGTCGCCATTGACGCCCGTGCGCCCTGCCCAGCACGTCAGAAGTGCACCGATGCCATGGTGCCCACCTGCCGGAACCCGGCCCGCCGGTAAGCCGCGACTGCAGCCGTGTTGTAGTCGTTGACATAGAGGCTCACCTGCGGCGCCACCGCTCGGGCCGAGTGCGCCACGGCAGCCATGGCGGCCGAACCCACCCCCCGACCGCGCTGGTCCGGGCGCACCCACACCCCCTGCACCTGGCAGACCCGATCAGTGGCAACCGCGATCTCGGCCTTGAACACCACGCCACGCTCATCAGTGCGACAGAACACCCGCCCCTGGCGGATCAGCCACATCAGACGAGCCCGGTAGGCCGCCTCAGACGACGCCTCCAGCGGCGACACGCCCACCTCCTCGGTGAACATCGCCACCGTGGCCGGATACAGCGCTCCGGCGTCGGTGATCTCCGCACGGCGCAGCCCGGAGTCGGGTTCGACTTGCGGCGCCGCCAGGGCGACCATCAACGGTTGGCTAAGCCGCTCGTCACGGGCGGGCCCCCACGCCGGCGCCAGCGCCGACCACATCGGCACGACATCACGCGCCAAGCCCACGATCGAGGCGCTGCGCCGCGGCATCCTGGCGAGGAACTCCCCTATGGAGTCCACTGCCTCGGCGTCGCCGCCGGCCGGGATGAGATTGCCCGACACATGCGTCACCGCCCGCAACCGCCCACGCCGCCAGGCGCCCCAGAGGTCGCCGCCGCTGCGGTTGATTCCGTGGTTCACCAACCGCGACCAGACCATGGCGTGGGCCACGTGATCGCTGCCGAGCAACCCTGCGACCGCCGGTTGGTCGGCATCGCTGAGACGTCGCACCTGCACGGGACTACCTCGATGCCCGCGGCCTGAACCGGTGGCCCGATCAGCCGACAGTCACCTCGGGCGCACTGCCGGTCGCCTCCATCTGCTCGGCCAACCGCATGGCCTCCTCGATGAGGGTCTGCACAATCTGCGCTTCGGGGACGGTCTTGATCACTTCACCCTTGACGAAGATCTGCCCCTTGCCATTGCCGGACGCCACGCCCAGATCGGCATCGCGCGCCTCGCCGGGACCGTTCACCACGCACCCCATGACCGCCACCCGCAGCGGCACCTCCAGCCCCTCCAGGCCGGCAGTCACCTCATCGGCCAGCGTGTAGACGTCCACCTGGGCTCGCCCGCAGGACGGGCACGAGACGATCTCCAGCCCGCGTTCCTTGAGGTTGAGCGACTCGAGGATCTGCAGGCCGACCCGGACCTCCTCGATGGGCGGCGCCGACAGCGACACGCGGATGGTGTCGCCGATGCCCTGGCTCAGCAACGCCCCAAACGCCACGGCGGACTTGATGGTGCCCTGAAATGTCGGGCCGGCCTCGGTGACCCCGAGATGCAGCGGGTAATCGCAGCGATCCGAGAGCAGTTGGTAGGCCTTGATCATCACGACCGGGTCGTGGTGTTTGACCGAGATTTTGATGTCGCGGAAGTCATGTTCCTCGAACAGCGACGCCTCCCACAGCGCCGACTCGACCAGTGCTTCCGATGTCGCCTTACCGTATTTGGCCAACAGCCGCGGGTCCAGCGACCCGGCATTGACTCCGATCCGGATCGGCGTACCGGTATCGGCGGCCGCCCGGGCGATCTCCCCCACCTTGTCGTCGAACTTCTTGATGTTGCCCGGGTTCACCCGCACCCCCGCGCAGCCGGCATCGAGCGCCGCGAACACGTACTTGGGCTGGAAGTGGATGTCGGCGATCACCGGGATGCCGGACTTGCGCGCGATCTGCGGCAGGGCATCGGCGTCATCCTGGCTTGGCACCGCCACGCGCACCACCTGGCAGCCGGCGGCCGTCAGCTCGGCGATCTGCTGCAGGGTCGCGTTGACGTCGGCGGTGACGGTCGTGGCCATGCTCTGCACGCTCACGGGCGCGTCCCCGCCAACCTTCACCGGGTGCCGCGGGTGCTGCAGGGTCAATTGCCGCGTGCGGCGCCTCGGCGCCACGGTCGCGGGGGTAGGCATACCCAATTCGACACTCATCTGGTCACTCCCTCATCGATGTCCGCACCCATTATCGCCTGTGGCGGGTCGTACGGCTCGGCGGCGCCGCTCAGGTGATGCGCACCGGTTCGACGATGTCGGCGTACAGCAACAGCAGACTTACCGCGATCAGCAACGTGGCCACCGCATACGCGACCGGCAGCAGTTTGGCCACGTCGAACGGGCCCGGATCGGGCTTACCGCGCCAGTGCGCCACCTTGCGCCTGGCACCCTCATACAGCGCCCCTGCGATGTGACCACCGTCCAGCGGCAGCAGGGGGATCATGTTGAACAGGAATAGAAACAGGTTGACCGAGGCGATGATGCCGATGAGCTGGGCCATCTTCCAGGTCCATGGCAGTTCGGCCGAGGCGACATCACCGGAGATGCGCGAAGCGCCCACCACGCCGATCGGCCCCTCGGGGTCGCGCGGACCGTCGGAGAACGCCGCGTCCGCGACCCCCACGAGTTTGGCTGGGAAGGTGAGCAACGCCGTCGCCGAACGCACCGTCAGATCCCACACCTGGCCAGGCACGGCGGTGACCGGTTGCGGCACCAACTCGAACTGCGGTCCCACTCCCAGGAAGGCGCGCTGCTCGGTTTGGCCAGTGTCCGCACCATCGACGATCACCGGGCGCTCGACCATCTCGAGGGTGACGGGCAATGTCACCTCGGAGCCGTCGCGGACCACGGTGACGGTGGTCTCGCCGGGGCCGACCGAGCGCAGGGAGTCGGTGAACTGCTCCCAGCTGGACATGGGCTGGGCGCCGAGGGCAACGATGCTGTCGCCCACCTGGACCCCCGCTGCCGCGGCGGCGCTGGGCACCGCTCCAGCCGCACACTCACCGGTGTCGGTGGCGCTGCTGGGCACGCACGGGGTCACATTGGCCACCGTGAGCGAGGGTGAGGGCAACCCGAAGCCGACGAACATCACCGTGAACTACAGGATCGCGAGGATCAGATTGGTGACCGGGCCACCGAACATCACGGCCAGCTTCTTGGGCACGGTGAGGTTGTAGAACGTACGGCGGCGGTCCTCCTCGGTCAGCACGTCGGCCTCGGAGTCCTTGCGCGCCTGGTCAACGAGCATGCCGAGCCGACCCGTGCTGGAGGCCCGCACTGTGCCATCGGGCTTGGGCGGGAACATGCCGATCATGCGGACGTACCCGCCGAACGGAATGGCCTTGACGCCGTATTCGGTCTCACCGCGTCGGGTGGACCACAGCGTCGGGCCGAAGCCGACGAAGTACTCGGTGGCTTTGACCCCGAACCGCTTGGCGGGCAGCAGGTGGCCCATCTCGTGCAACCCGATGGACGCCAAAATGGCGATGACGAAGAAGGCGATGCCCAGCGCGGTCAACATCTAGCGGTTCGCCTCCAACAACCTCGTGGCCTCGGCCCGAGCCCAGTGCTCTGCAGTATGGACGTCCGCGAGGGTCAGGTCGGTTCCCGACACGAAGGCCGAGCCCCCGACGTGTGCCTCGACAGCCGCGGACACTGTGCGAACAATCTGGGTGAATCCGATGTTCCCGGCCAGGAAGGCGGCCACGCACTCCTCGTTGGCGGCGTTGAACACGGCAGGCGCCGTCCCGCCCGCGGTGCCTGCTCGTTTTGCCAAGGCGACGGCCGGGAGTCGGCGATCGTCCAATGGCTCGAACTGCCAGCTGCTGGCGGTCGTCCAGTCGCAGCCCGGCGCCACGTCGTCGAGCCGCTC
>JAUPKO010000542.1 GCA_030837395.1 Actinomycetota bacterium
CTCGAGGGGAGTCCACGCTGCGGCCTTCGACATGTGACGAGACTACGGCTGCCTGAGGGGACGGCGCTGCACGTCGTCACCGAGGGCCCCGCGTCGGGGAACCGAGTTGACGCCGAGATGATGAGGCGGGTTACCACGGCGGAGTGTCCTCGGACTGCCCGCGCCAGGGCGGTAGGAGGTTGGACGGGTACTCCCGGGCGAGCTGGTCCAATGGCTCTTCCCATGGATGTGCCTCGACATGCTGGGCCGGGTCGCGGAGGCTTGCCGTCGTCCGGGCGAGGACGTACTCCCAGATCAGACCCAGCGAGATCGCGTGGTGGGCCAGGACGTCATCGTGATTGATCGTGAGTTCGGTGTCCCCGGACGGTGTCCTGATCGCACTAAGACGCACTGTTGTGGCGAGCGGGTCCGGGATGGACAGCTGCGAGGCCCAGGGATGGTCATTGTCCGGGGGCGGTGGTGCGCCGCCGGACCAGTCCCAGTTCCACGTCAGTGTCAGATCGTCGTCAGCCTTGCCCTCGGCGGGGGAGGGCTGAGGGGTCAGCCTCACCTCGAACGGTCCGACATCAAGGACATGCGTGTCGTCGTGGCGCCTGCCCAGGATGGTTCGGGCTGCGGCCAGGGCGTCGCCCGGGGCTGCTGGGACGAGGCTGCTGCGGATCACCCGAGCCCGGGGCAGGTGCTCGATGTCCTCCGGACGACGGATGGGGCGGGGAAGAACGCCGGAGCGGAAGGGGTCATCACGACTATCGGTGAGGATGCCCACCATCGCCAGTTGTGCCGCGTGCGTGGGGCGAGGCTCCCACCGGGAGCCCGGAAGATCGTCCATGCGGATCGTGACGTGGCCCGTGTCCTCGGTCACGGGCCAGGCGAGCAGTTCGTACGCCTCCGCCGGATCCTCTTCGGTGGCGCTTGCCTGCTTGAGGCGGCGATGGCGCGCCCGTACTTCCAGCCGATACAGCCCGGGACCAGCGGCCGCCAGATTCGGGTCGGACGGCGGAGGACTGCCCATCAGCCTGCCCAGGGTGATCGTGCCTTTGGGTGCCCACTGGGTGCCCACAGGGTCGCCTGTTCAACGGCGTCCCAGCCGTCGTGGCCGTCCCGGGGAGCAGTCTGCAGGGCGAGCGCGTGCACGTTCACCGTTCCGGTGTGAGGCCCGGTCATCACTGTGATCTCGACGGGCCCTTGGATGTGCACCAGCCCTCCGCCGACGGCGTGCAACCCCAGGTTCACGTCGTTCCAGTCGCTGCTGACCGTCAACTGGTGATAGCTGACGGATGCCTCTTCGAAGTCCGACAGCTCCGGCCGATCAGGCCGCACTGGCTCGGGCTTCCCGCGCAGCCGGTATCCCAGAATGTCGGTACGCCGGTGGACGACCGCGGGCGCGAGTGGAGCGGGCCACACGGTGAGCCAGTACGACTCCCTGTGAAGCCGTCCTCCACCGTCCCGGCCGTTGGCCCGTACCCGCACGCGGTAGTCGCCGGCCTGCGGCGGGGTCACATGTCTCAGTCCTTCAGCCGCCGTGTCCCCCACCCCAAGCACGGAGGCGAATCCCTGCTCCGCGTGGTAGCTGAGATCGACGACCTCTCCGGTCAGGCTGACCTCGTCGGTGGGTTCTTGGTCCTCGAAGCGCACCTTGACGCTCACCCGGCCGTCTGCCGTGCCCGTCCGGACGACGACGCCTCCGGGGATCGCAGCGGCCAGCCCCGTGGCAGAGACATCGATCTCCCCGTCCGGGAAGGCGCCCTCGGCCAGGGCGAAACGGTGTTCCGACACCTGCACCTCGCCGATGAGCAGTTCCGTCGGCCGGACGTACTCCGCCCGTTCCCGCGCCAGCACCGCCGCACGGTAACCCGAGGGTTCCGGGCCCGCGCGTAGCGCCAGGGCTGTCAGTCCGGCGGCCGAACCGATCGTGGCCGCCTCGCTCCGGTCCGGGGTGTCGACGTCCGACAGGACATCCCCGAGCACCGCCGCGACGACCGCGAGGGCCGGGCCCAGATGCGCGACACCGTGCGCGGCGAGAATGCTTCGCTCACCCGGCCTGGGAGCGCCCGGCCCGGGAGGGGCGACGGTCTCGGAGAAGGCCGCCACGAACTCCGCGCGAACTCGTGGAGCGACGGCCTCGACCAGACGGCGAAGGATGGCGAGGGCTCCCGGCTGCATCGCCTCCAGGAACGTGACCGCCTCCAGTACGACGCCGACATCATTCGCCAGCAGCATGCCGAACATCGACGGGGGTTCGGGCAGCAGCGACGCCAGTGAGAGGACCGGTATCTCCTTCAGCTCTGCAGTGAGGGGAGCGAGGTCCGCAAGGAGCCTGTCACGCAGCGGTCGGCCCATGGCTTGCACGGCGTCCAGGACTGTCGGATCGACCTCGCAGGAACCGCCGCTCCCAGGCCAACTCGCCCCCGGAGCGGGGAGACCGTGGGGGTCGGCGGGGGCCGCCAGCACGGCGGCGGCCAACTCGGCCGCGGTGTCCGGGGGGATCCCTGCCACGACGGACGGCGCCCACGCGCGAACCGTCGCCTCCAGGATCTCCAGGGCCTTCGCGTCCATGGAATGGCACATCGTGCGTTCCCCGAGTTCATCATGATCACAACGCCGGAAAGATCACCGTAGCAGCGGAAGATCACCGTGACGACGCCGCTGGTAAACCGTTGGCCGGTGGTGGGGGAGGACCGGCACGATCGTCGACGTGGATGCGATCGCCAACGCCCTGCGGGGGCAGGCCGTGGACCTCGGGGCGGAGACGCGCGGACCGCTCTCC
>JAUPKO010000543.1 GCA_030837395.1 Actinomycetota bacterium
ACCGCTTGGCGGGCAGCAGGTGGCCCATCTCGTGCAACCCGATGGACGCCAAAATGGCGATGACGAAGAAGGCGATTCCCAGCGCGGTCAACATCTAGCTGTTCGCCTCCAACAACCTCGTGGCCTCGGCCCGAGCCCAGTGCTCTGCAGTATGGACGTCCGCGAGGGTCAGGTCGGTTCCCGACACGAAGGCCGAGCCCCCGACGTGTGCCTCGACGGCCGCGGACACTGTGCGAACAATCTCGGTGAATCCGATGTTCCCGGCCAGGAAGGCCGCCACGCACTCCTCGTTAGCGGCGTTGAACACGGCAGGCGCCGTCCCGCCCGCGGTGCCTGCACGTTTTGCCAAGGCGACGGCCGGGAATCGGCGATCGTCCAATGGCTCGAACTGCCAGCTGCTGGCGGTCGTCCAGTCGCAGCCCGGCGCCACGTCGTCGAGCCGCTCAGGCCAGGTCATACCCAGGGCGATGGGCAGCCGCATGTCCGGTGGGCTTACCTGCGCGATGGTCGAGCCATCGATGAATTCGACCATCGAGTGGACCATCGACTGGGGGTGGATCACCACGTCGATGCGGTCGAACGGGAAGTCGAACAGCAGGTGGGCCTCGATCACCTCCAGGCCCTTGTTGACCATCGTGGCGGAGTTGACTGTGACCACCGGGCCCATGTCCCACGTGGGGTGGGCCAGGGCTTGCGCCGGGGTGACGGCGGCGAGGTCTGCCTCGCTCGCACGTCGGAACGGCCCGCCGGACGCTGTGAGCACCAGCCGACGCACCTCGGCGCGCTGGCCTGCCAACAGGCACTGCGCCAAGGCTGAGTGTTCCGAGTCGACGGGCACGATCTGCCCCGGCGCCGCGGCCGCCTTGACCAGCGGGCCACCGGCGATCAGCGACTCCTTGTTGGCCAGCGCCAGCACGCTCCCGGCAGCCAACGCCGCGAGCGTCGGTTGCAGTCCCACCGATCCGGTCATGCCGTTCACCACGACGTCGGCTGGGTGTGCAGCGACGCGCGTGGCAGCCTCGGGTCCAGCGACGATCTTCGGCAGGCGGTATTCGCCGGCCGAGTACCCGCGACGGCCGGCTTCGGCGTACAGCGCGAGTTGCAAGTCCTGCACTGCCGACGCCCGTGCGACCCCGACGATGTCGGGTTGATGCGCCAGCACCTGCGCGGCTAACACCTCGATGCTGGCGCCGCCGGCGGCCACACCCACGACCTCGAACCGGTCCCGGTGACGTTCGATGACGTCCAGCGCCTGGGTGCCGATGGAGCCGGTCGAGCCCAGCAGGACGACCCGGCGCGCCTGGCGGCGGCGCTCCGGCGCAGCCGTCACAGTTCCAGGCCGGTGAGGACCATCACCCGCACATCGGTGTAGTCGTCCATCGCATGCCGCAGACCCTCGCGGCCGACTCCGGAGTTCTTCACCCCGCCGTAGGGCATCTGGTCGGCCCGATAGCTGGGCACATCACCCACAATCACGCCGCCGACCTCGAGTTCGGACTGCGCGCGGAAGGCAAGTTGCACGTCGTGGGTGAAGACGCCTGCCTGCAACCCGAAGCGGGAATTGTTGACGGCACCGAAGACCTCGTCGACGGTGTCGAAAGCGGCCACCGACATCACCGGGCCGAAGACCTCCTCGGTCAGGCATTTGGCGTCGGCCGGCACATCGGCCAGCAGAGTGGGCGCCACGGTGGTGCCGCTGCGGGATCCGCCGGTGAGCACGGTCGCCCCGCCCTCGACCGCCTCTGCGATCCAGGACTCGACCCGGGCGGCCGCCGCCTCGTTGATCATGGGCCCGACCACCGTCTGCGGATCGGCCGGGTCGCCGGTAGCCAACGTGGCCACCTTGGCGGCCAGCACCGCGGTGAACTCCTCGACAATCGAGGAATGCACGTACACCCGCTGCACCGAGATGCACGACTGGCCCGCCTGATAGTTGCCGAAGGTGGCGATCCGAGCCGCAGCCCAGTCCATGTCCGCCTCGGATGAGTAGTCGGCCATCACCACAGCGGCCGCGTTGCCGCCAAGCTCGAGCACGACCCGTTTGGCCGGGACGGCCCGTTGGATTGCATAGCCCACGCCTTCCGAGCCGGTGAAGCTGATGACCGGCAGCCGCGGATCGGCGACCATTCCAGGGGCGTGCTCATCGTCGGCCGGCACCACCGACCAGGACCCGGCCGGCAGGTCGGTCTCCGCGAGAATCTCGCCGAGCACCAGGGCCGACAGCGGTGTCTTCGGCGCGGGCTTGAGCACGATCGGCGCACCGGCCGCGATGGCCGGAGCCACCTTGTGGGCCACGAGGTTGAGCGGGAAGTTGAACGGGGAAATGCCCAGCACGGGACCTGCCGCGAACCGCCGGACCAGCGCCAGCCGACCGGTCGCGGTGGGGTCCGTGTCGAGGCGCTGCAGCTCGCCGGAGAAACGCCGAGCCTCCTCTGCGGCCCAGCGGAAGGTGGATACCGCCCTGCCTACCTCCGCCTTCGCCCACATGATGGGTTTGCCGTTCTCGCCGCTGATCAGTGTGGCAATCTCCTCGGCTCGCTCGGCCAACCGCGCGGACACGTGATCCAGGGCCGCCGCCCGCGTGGCCGCCGAGAGGGTCCGGGTGGTCGGCAAGGCGGCCACCGCGGCCGCGATGGCGGCTTCGATGTCAGCCTCGCCCGGCACCGCATAGGTGCCGATGAGCGTGCCGTCGTAGGGACTGTGGACATCGCGTTGCTCGGTTCCGGTGACGGGACGACCGGCGACGTAGAAGGGCGTGGTGACCATGCTCGACAGCCTAATGCTCAGCCGGGTCGAGTGAGCAGTCCAGCGCCACCGGCCGCGCAGTATGCGCTGCCACCCGCGCGGCGCCCAACCGCGAAGGTCCCCCGATCCATGTTCTGCGCAGTCGCCTATGACAGCGTCGTGGTGCCCCAGATGGTGCCGGGATCGCGCGGATCGATGAAGGACGCCGTCAGCGTCGAGCCGTTGTCGACTAACTTCACCGTGTCCATCCGCCAGTTCGCATTGGGTTGGGTGATCCAGCCGTCAGGGGTCAACACCACCCGGTCGCCGCTGAGGTATCCCGACGCGTACCAGGAAGCAGTGGTCCCCTCGGTTCTGTTCGTCGACGTGACC
>JAUPKO010000544.1 GCA_030837395.1 Actinomycetota bacterium
CTGGTCGGCATCGCCTACCCGCTGGCAGATGGCGATGAGGAGCTCTACCCGGACAACGCCAAGATCGCGGTCAAATTCACGATCCTGTTGGTGATCCTCGGGTTGATCCTGGCCAACCGCAAGAAGGAGTCCATCAGCAACGGAATCTGGGGTGCCATCGGCGGCCTGGCGATCCTCAACGTGATCATCGCCGTCTTCTGGTGACCACGCCAGCACCCGCCCAGGTGCGTCGGACCTGCCACCTACACTTGCCCGCGTGACCGAATCGCTGGACGACCTCAACCCGCAGCAACGGGAGGCCGTCACCAGCGAGGCTCGTGCCCTGTTGATCGTGGCCGGGGCGGGATCGGGCAAGACGCGCGTGCTCACCCGGCGCATCGCTCACCTGCTCGAGAGCAGGCGCGCCGCCCCCAGCGAGATCCTCGCCATCACCTTCACCAACAAGGCCGCGGCCGAGATGCGCGAGCGGGTCGAGCATTTGGTCGGCCGGCGTGCCCGGGTCATGACCGTCTCGACGTTCCACTCCGCCTGTGTGCGGATCCTGCGCACCCACGCCGAGCGTCTGGGCCTGCCTTCGGGCTTCACCATCTACGACACTGCCGACTCCCAGCGCCTGCTGAGCCGGGTCATGAAAGATGCCGGGCTCGACCTCAAACGCACCACGCCGCGGGCCATGGCTGGGCGCATCTCGGCTCTCAAGAACGAACTCGTCGACTTCGAGACGTTCCGCTCCCAGGCGCAGACCCCGCCGGAACTCGAACTCGCCTCGGTCTACGCGGACTACCAGGCCCGGTTGCTGCGCGCCGGTGCCGCGGACTTCGACGACCTGATCGGCCACACGGTCGCGCTGCTGCAGGGGTTCCCCGACGTTGCCGAGCACTACCACCGCCGCTTCCGGCACATCTTGGTCGACGAGTACCAGGACACCAACCACGCCCAATACATGCTCGTGCGCGAGTTGGTCGGCGACGGTTCGGACGGCGTGGCACCGGGAGCGTTGTGTGTCGTGGGCGACTCGGATCAGTCCATCTACGCCTTCCGCGGTGCGACGCTGCGCAACATCGAGCAGTTCGAAGCCGACTTCCCCGATGCCAAGGTGATCCTGCTCGAACAGAACTACCGCTCCACCCAGAACATCCTCACCGCGGCTAACGCGGTGATCACCCGCAACACTTCGCGCCGGCCCAAGAAGCTCTGGACTGACGCCGGCGCGGGCGCTCCGCTGGTGCTGTACGTCGCCGAGGACGAACGGGACGAGGCCGCGTTCATCGCCGGTGAGATCGACTCGCTCGCCGACGATCACGACGTCACCCCCAGCGACGTGGCGGTGTTCTACCGCACCAACGCCCAGTCCCGTGCCGTGGAGGAGGTGCTGATCCGCGTCGGTCTGCCCTACCGAGTTGTCGGTGGCACCCGGTTCTACGAGCGCAAGGAGGTCAAGGACGCCTTGGCCTACCTCAAGGTACTGGCCAACCCTGGCGATGATGTCTCGCTGCGGCGCATCCTCAACACCCCCAAGCGAGGCATCGGCGACCGTACCGAGGAGCAGGTCGATTCGTTCGCCCAGCGCGAGCGGATTTCCTTCCATGCGGCCTTGCGCCGCGCCGACGAAGTCCCCGGCCTGGCCGCGCGCACCACAAACGCCTTGGCCACGTTCACCGGCCTCCTTGACGACCTCGTGGCCGTGCACGAGTCCGGCGCCGGAATCGGGGCGGTGGTGCAGGCCGTACTGGAGTTATCGGGCCTGCTGGCGGCCTTCCAAGACTCGGACGATCCGCAGGACGCCACCCGGGCCGAGAACCTCGCCGAGCTCGAATCCGTCGCGGTGGAGTTCGAGCGCGATGCGGTCGAGCAACGCGATGCCGTGGCGACGCTCGACGAGTTCCTCGAACGGGTGGCCTTGGTGTCGGACGCCGACGACATCCCCGATGCCGAAGGCGGCGTGGTGACCCTCATGACGCTGCACACGGCCAAGGGCCTGGAGTTCCCGGTGGTGTTCCTCACGGGTATGGAGGATTCGATCTTCCCTCACGCACGTTCGTTGGGGGACCCCGCCGAGCTGGAGGAGGAGCGGCGCCTGGCCTACGTGGGCATCACCCGGGCGCGGCAACGGCTCTACCTCACCCGGGCCCGAATGCGATCGGCGTGGGGCAGCCCGATGGCTAACCCGCCCAGCCGGTTCCTGTCCGAATTGCCGGAGGAGGTCGTCGAACGTCGCGGCGGCGAACCCGAGCAACAAGACGTGTTCGGCAGTGAGCGCACTATGGGCAGGGGCCCGAGCGGTGGCTACGGCCGGGTCGGCAGCGGAGGGGGCGGCGGTTCGGCCGTGGTGCTCTCGCTCAACCCCGGCGATCGCGTGCTGCACCCGACCTTCGGGCTGGGCACGGTGGTGACCACCCGCGGCACCGGGGACCGTGCCGAGGCTGCCATCGACTTCGGCAGCGAGGGCACCAAACGACTGCTGCTGCGTTACGCGCCAGTCGAGAAGCTCTGAGCGCCCGACCCGGCGTCAGCAGCGTGACCCCGGTCACGCTGCGTGCAAAAGGTTAGTCAAGTCGGTTGCATTGTGTCACGCCTCACAGGTCAATTGTCCGATTTGACCCGTTTGCACGGGTGTATCGCCGCGATATATCGGGGACAGTTGAGTCACGACGAGCACGAGCTTCGGGGGAAGCGCGCGGGCCGACCCGGACGCGCGTCGTCAACCAGGAAAGCCACAAACCTCATGTTGTCCTTCACCAAGTCCCGCACCACTGTCAGTTCGGTCTCCGGCGTGACCGTGGTCCTGGCCGCCCTCGCCTTTGGCGGTGGGGTCTCGGCCAGTGCCGCGCCGCTGACTGCCGCACCAGCCGC
>JAUPKO010000545.1 GCA_030837395.1 Actinomycetota bacterium
ATCGGCGGCGTAGCGCATCTCCTGCACGATCGTCGGGTCGACATCGGCGAGCCGGACGAAGTCGTTTGGCAGGGTCGTCGGGACAGCGGGGGACGTCGCGGATGCCGTCGGGCTGGCGGTCTGGGCGGCGCTCACGGTCGCAGCGGGGGAGGTCTGCTCGCTGCCGCTGCGACATCCCACCAAAGCGGTCAACGCGATGGTCGTCGAGGTGGCAACAATGAGCACGGGTCTCATGGCCCCCGACTCTAGCGACGTCGCGTGCCCTGGCGCCGTGGCGGTGGCGGTGGCTACTGTCCACCCAACGGCCGGACGTCGAGGAAGGGACCTCATCATGATCCGCTACACCCCGGAGGGCGACTTCTGGGACGTCGTCGCCGAGTCCTACTGGCAGCGCGAGCCCTTCCTGTTCGAGTGTGACCCAGCCGACGGCCCGTTCGACCGGATCTCGGTGTTTCAGGCTCTCACCGCCCGAGTCGACCCGGACCCGCTGAACTGGATCCAGGCCGCTGTCACGGCCTCCCCGACGGCGCTGCGGGAGTACCGGCTGGTGTCGTTCCGACGGTACGGCCCGCAGCCCGGAGACGGTGACTTTGACGGCTACTTCGAGCGTCTCCAAGGCACGGCCTTCGGCTTCAATGTGCACAACCTCGGTGGACGCAATCCGGACCTGCTGCAGCGCACCGCCGCCTTCAACGAGCACCTCACTTCTCTGCCCGGCGCTCCAGTCGTGCGCAAGTGGGAGTTGGATGCCTTCGCCGGCACCTACCCGGCCACACCTTTCGGCATCCACCGCGATAACGCGGGCGTGTTCTCGTTCTCGCTGGTGGGTCGGAGGACCTACCTGTTGTGGCCCGAGGAGTGCTTCGAGCCGGGCCACCCGGACCTCACCCGACCGGACCCGGAGGTGATCGCCAGGCACGCCGACGCCGCGACGCGGATCGACGTCGAACCCGGCTTCGGCGTCTACTGGCCGCCGAGCCGCTGGCATGTGGTGCTCTCGGACGGGAACCCCTTCGCCGTAGCGCAGGTGAGCGCGTACTTCGATCACGCCGACCTGGGCCGCTGAGCCGGGGCTAGTCGAACACGCCTGGGCAGTAGCCAGCCACCTCCACGGCGTCCGCGCTGGTGGCCGCGACGCTGCCGGTGTCCACATTGACGAGGTAGACGAAGGTGCCGGATTCGTCCGTGACGGTCACCTCGTACTCACCCGCGGCACCCGTCGGTGTGCTCTGGAAGTCGGCCGCGCCGATCACCGACTCGACGTCGCCGGTGTTGTCACCGATCGCTGCGGAGCAACTGCGGTAGCGATCCTGGACGAGGGTGATGGCCGTGCCACCGCGGCCCGATTCGGCCGCCGGGGGGACGGTGGTCGGTGCCGGGGTCGTGGGTTCGGGGACGACCGGCGCCGGCACGGTGGGAGCGGGTGTCACCGGAGTGGGGGTGACCGGCGCCGGAGTCGTCGGTTCTGCCGTGGTGTCCTGCGGGGTGTCCTGGCTGCCATCGGAGGAGGCTGGGCGGACGAACGTCACGTTGTTGACCACGTCGACCAGCACGTACTGGTTGATCACCACGGTCGTCGGCTGGATCACCGTCATGGTGCCGGGCTGGAAGGTGGGCCACGTCGGACCGGTGTACTTCACCCTGCTCATCTGGGCGGGGGCCGGCGTCAGCGGGTTACCGCAGTAGCACTTGACCACCGGCTGGCCGTAACTGTTGACCAGCACAGCCGTTCCCGCCTGCAGGATCGCCGGCATGGTGGTGATCCTGCCGTTCTCGAAGCCATGGTTCGTCACGGCCGTGTCGCTGCGCAGGATGATGGGGGTGAGTGGCTCGACGAAGGCGGGGATGCCGGCCACAGTGATGCCGAGAGTCTGCGCCCAGGCGGCGGCCTTGTCCGGGTTCTGTTGCAAGAAGGCGACCAGTTTGGCCTTGTCGCAGGAGGCGGTGTCGAGTGTGCCCCCGAAGAGGCCGACCGTGTCCGCCGGGATGGTCTGCACACCGCTCACTTTCGGCGGCGACGTCACCGGGGTATCCGTGCCCGCGGGGGGTGTGAAGGCGGCGACGGCGGTCGAGATCGGTTCGGTCTGCAGCGTGACGACGCCGGAGTCCGCGGTATCGGCCTCGTCGCCATCCCGGGTGAGGACGAAGGTCAGCCCGCCTGCGATGACCACGAGGGCGAGCACGATGCCGAGCACGATCGCGGTGATGCCCCCTGCCCCGAGTCCGCGTCGGGGTGGCGGTGCTGCCGGCCCCGGCAGCGTCGGCGGGCCGGCGGCCGGCGGCGGAGCAGCGATGGTCGGGGGAGTGGCCGTGGGTGGCGCCGGCACCGCCGCTGATGCGCCGACTCCCGCCGGCAGCCACTCCTGGCCGTCCCACCACAGCCATTGCGAGCCGTCCCAGTGCCATTCCGGTCCGTGGGTGTCCGTGCCGCTCATGGCCGACTCCTCTCGCGAGCCGACCGGTCGATCCCCCCGGGCCGATCGGAAATCGGGGGTAGCACCGCTACCACTTCCAGCGTATACCCGTTGCGGGCAAGGGGGATTCGGCTGCGTGGAGTACCGAGACCCGATCGGGCTACGGGCGCTACCACGGGAGAGTGAGGTGTCTGCGATGTCCACTCCAGCGGAGCCGTCGCACCCGCTGCTAGGTTTCGCGCGTGCCGGAAACCGACGGAACGCTGCCGATGGGCAGACCTTCGGACGAGGACGTCGTCACCACCGTGGACGCTCTCGCCTGGCAGGCGCATTATTGCCGCCGTGCCCGCTCGCCCGTGGCCGCGCAGATCCTGGACGCGGTCCGTGTTGATGTCGAGGCCGGCGGCTCGCTTGCCGGTGAACTGCCGGCCACGGTGCGATTCGGCGACCTCGTCGGGCTGCGGGTGATGGCCACTCTGCACCGCCTGGCGCTGGAGCGACGGGTGCCGCGCGTGGCGTTGTGCCTGCCGACGCTGGGTGGCACCGCGCCAACTGTCGGCACAGTTGCAGGGCAGCGCTTCGCGGGCGATGTGGTCGAGTCCCTGGCGACGCACGAGGGGCTCCTCGCGGCGATGCTGGAGTGGACACCGCAGACCAACGAGACCGGCCGCGCCGCCCTCTTGCGGTTCGCGCTGAGCAGGCTCGGCTCGGGGCTGCCGGTGCGCCTGCGTGAGATCGGCGCCTCGGCGGGGCTCAACCTGCGGGCCGATGTCCTTCCTGGCCGAACGGACCTCGAATTCGGACCGCTACCCGCCGTGGTCGATCGGATCGGCTGCGACCTGCACCCGGTGGATCCAACAACGTCGCAGGGCCGAATCCTGCTGTCGTCGTACATCTGGGTGGACGATGTCGCACGCTTCAACCGCCTTGGGGATGCCCTGGCTGTTGCCCGCCGGGTGCCCGCCACAGTGGTGCAGCAGGACGCCGGCGAATTCGTTGAGGCACTCAACCTGCGAGCCAGCACGCTGACCGTGCTGTGGCATAGCGCCATGTGGGTCTACCTACCGTCCGAAACCAAGGCTCGGGTGCTCGCAGCAACACGCCGACTGGCCGCCGAGGCAACCGCCGAGCAGCCCTTCGCGCACGTGTCGTGGGAGTGGTCGGACGTCGAAGGCCGGGCGCAGTCCGCCATGCCTTTCGAACTCGTCGTCCGGTCGTGGGCTGGGCACCCCGACGATGGGCGTCGGCGGACTCTGGCCTGCGGCATGTCGCACGGTGAACCCTGGAAACCTGTCGATGTCGTACCGTGAGGCATGCCTGAGCCCCGCCCCAAGCCGCCGTTTGACTCTCATGCCCTGTTGGTCGCCGTCACGGCGGCCGTCGCGGCCGGGGTCCTGTTCATGATCCTGCTCAAGTGGGACCTGATTCCGGCCATCATCGGAGGATTCTCCATCGGCGTCATCTGGTGGTCAATCAACCGGGCGTTCAACCAGACCAGCTGACCCGCGGGCTCACCCTGGGAACCACCCGTCGACGTCGACGATCACGTCAGTGGCAGTGGAACTGTAGACGCAGACCACACCACCGGTGCCCATCCCGGTCAACACCGCGTTCGCCACCACTACGCCCACGGCGTAGTTGACGTTCGAGGCGTTGGGCTTGTTGCCGCCACAGGGGTAGACGATCAGGTGACCGGGCCCGAGCGGACGCACAGCCGTGACGTTCAGCGACGCCGCAGCTGCGCCAGTCGGCACGCCGAAAGAGCCCGCCACCGGCACCCGCAGTGTGGCTCCGGCGGCCAGTCGCGCCTTGGTCTCGGGGAAGACCACCGGCTGCCCAATCCGGGTGTCCGCGGCGCGCGCAGGCACCATGGCGGTGAAGCCCGATTCGGTCCAGCCATTGACATCCACGATCACATCGGTGTTGGTCGAGGTGTAGACGCACACCGCGCCGTCGGTGCCCGGGCCAGTGACAACCGCATTGGCCACTACCGCATTGGGGGTGAAATTGAGGCTGGAGGCGTTCGGCGTCGTAGTGCCGCACGGGTAGACCGTCAGGTGGCCGTCACCGGTGGGGCGAACCGCTGTGACGTTCAGCGACACCGCGCCCGCAGCCCGTGGGACGCCGAAGACTCCGGCGACCGGAACTGCCAGCGACGTGCCCGCGGCCACACGTTGCTTGACCTCGGGGAAAGCAACCGGCTGCGTCGCACGGGTGTCGGCCGCGCGGACCGGGACCCGGGATGTGAAGCGCGAATTCAGGTAGCCGTTGACATCCACGAGAATGTCGGTGCTGGTGGAGGTGAATACGCACACTCGGCCACCGGTTCCGGTGCCGGTCAGGGCAGCATTGGCCACAACGGCGCCGGCGGCGAAGTTCAGGCTGGAGGCGGCAGGCGGGCTGGACCCACACGGGTAGACAGTGAGGTGCCCGCTGCCGGCCGGGCGGACGGCCGTCACGTTGAGCGACACCGCGAGCGCCCCGGTGGGCACCCCGAAGGAGCCGGCGATCGGGACCTGCAGGGTCGCGCCCGCGGCGACCGGCTGTTTGACCAGGGGGAAGGACACCGGCTGACCCACCCGGGTGTCCGCCGCCCGCATGGGTGCCACTGGGACCAGCGCGGAGTTCCGCGGCAAGGACGCCTGCCAGCGGGTGTAGAAGGCGTTGAGCATCGGTACGAACTCGACAGTGGCCTTGCGGCTCCCGACAGCGTTGGGATGGTCGTCCCACTCATCGCTTCGGTAGTAGGCGGAGTTCATACCGGCGGTGTAGACGTGCTGTTCGACTCCGAAGTAGATGCGGTGGTGGTTGTCCGGTCCGGTGAGCACGTTGTAGAAGTCGAAGACGGCGACGTTCTTGAGCGGGTAGTTGTTCTCGGTCAGCCAGGTGTTGACCAGCCAGTTGTTGAAGGCGCGCGCGTTGGCGGCGTACTGCGACTCGCTGTTGGGCGGTGCGGTGACGACGACGAAGAGTTTGTCGGGCCGAGTGGCGAAGTAGGCCAGCAGTTGGTTGTAGGTGTACTTCGCGTTCGCCACAGTCAACTCCGAACCGGGGGCGGCGGGGTCGTTCGGATTGCCGGCCAGGCTCGAGTTGGGGAAGCAGGACTTGAACATGACGATCTCGTTGGGTCCGCCGGGATCGGCCAGGGTGCGGGTGTAGGTCGAGTTCTGCCCCGACTCGTTGTAGAGGGCTGACGTGTAGGTGGGTGTTGACGGGCTGCGGAACCAGTCCATCCAGTTGGGGATGTCGGTGCGGTCGCCGATGCTGTCCGGCCCCCAGCCGTAGTTGGTGTCGGAGACGAAGTAGTTGTTGGCACCCAGGGCCGCACCGAGGCCTCCCTGGTCGTCGGTCAGCCAATTCTCGCCGACGGAGTGATGCACGAAGACGAGTTTGACCGGGGCGGCCGGTGCGGCGGGGGCCACGTCGGCGGCGTGTGCGGGCGGTTCGGCGATGAGCCAACCGACCAGGATCACCAAGGCGAGCAACTGGGTCGGCACCCGGAGCATCCATGATCGAATTGGCATGGCCACGCCTCCTCGCCTGACGGGCGGTCGCAGCCACAGCGGGCGGCACACCCCTTACGTCCACGCTAGCCCGACATTGCCACGGTGACGAACCCGCTGGGCCAACTGTTCGACCAGGCCGGTGGATGCCGCCGCGATACCGTGAGGTCATGGACGAGCCTGAACGTGGTGAGAGTTTGCAGGAGCGCTTCTTCCCCGGCATGACCTGCTTCGGCTGCGGTCCGGCCAACACGAAGGGCCTGCGGCTGCGCAGTTTCGAGTCCGACGGCGGCACCGTTGCGGATTTTGCGCCGTGGCCCGAGCACGACAACGGCCTGGGCTACCTCAACGGGGGCATCATCTGCACTGTCATGGACTGTCACAGTGCGACGCCGATGATGCTGGAGGCACAGCGGCTCGGACTGATCGGTGAGGCCGGCTTGCTGCCGTTCGTGACCGCGGGGCTGGAGGTGCGCTACCTACGTCCCACGTCGTTGGCCGCCCCGTTGCAGGCGTGGGCGGCGGTGCGCGAAATCGACGATACCGGCATCACAGTGGAGGTGGAGCTGACTAGCGAGGGCAAGGTCCGGGCGGTCGGCACAGCCCTGTGGAAGCGGTGGCGCCCGCGGCCAGGTTGAGACAGAAGCCGAATCCGGGCCAGCGTGTCGGCGGTGGGAATCAGGCCACCTCATCGGACCTGATTGCGAAAGAGTACGGCGAGCAATTCCTCGTGCGGGCCTATCAGGTACGAGTGGTCCCCTGGAGCCAGGATCGTGTCGCGCCGCGGCGGATGTATCAGCCGCTGTCCACTGGCGCGCTCGATCGCGACGATCCGGACGCGGGCATTCAACTCGTGCATGGACAGCCCGGCGAGTTGACCGCCGGAGGTGATCCGCAACCGGCCCACCATGAACACCTCGCCACCGGCGATAAGGGTGGTCGTGACCTCCAGCCCCAGCGCCGCCGCCACGAACCATGGGGCGGCCAGGGCCGCGGTGGAGCGGACATCGCGGAAGCCGAAGGCCCGCTCCACCGTTGACGACAACTGCCGATCGAACAGGCGCAGCACGGTGGGCACTCCCGCCCGACGGTCGCCGAGTTCCTCGCGCACGGCCAGTCCCGCCTCGATGTTGGCCATGTCGTCGTCGGTCACCAGCGCCACCGCCGACGCCGCCCGGAGGTTCGCCGCGGCGAGGATGGCCGGGTCGGTGGCGTCGCCGACCACGACCGGGACCCGCAGGGTTCGGGCGGTCGCCAGGTACCGCGCCGACGGGGCGTCGTCGATCACGGCGCACTGGTGGCCCTCCCGCGCGAGTTGTTCCACTACCCTGATGCCCACCGAACCCAGCCCGACCATCACGATGTGACGCCGCATGTTGGCTGCCCTAGCCAGGCCGTAGGTGGACGCGATGCGCCGGCTCACCAGCAAGTCGGTGAGTTGGGCGAACAGGATGGCGATCAACGCCGCACCCACGAGCATCAACACCACGTCGAAAATGCGCAGATAAGTAGGCTGGTCGCCGAAGGGGAAGTCGCCATAGCCGACGGTGACGAGGGTCTGCACAGTGGTGTAGACCGAGTCCACCGCATCCATGTTCGGGTCTCCGTCGTCGACGTAGCCGATGTCGATGACGATCGACGCGATCACAGTCAGGATCACCAACGCGGCGACCGTGGACTTCAGAGCCCGGTCCGCGCCGAAGAACAGGTAGCGCCACATCGAGCGGAATGAGCCCGAGCCCGTGTCGGGTCGCCGCGTCGGTCGGGCGTATCGGGCACCGCGGGGTGTCGTGGGCAGGCTCAGCCGGTTGGCTGACGGTCGGACTCCGTGGTCGTGCAACTGCTCCGGCGTCCCGAGCAGCCACACAAGGTCCCCGGCCGCGACCCGTTCGTCCCGGCCGGGGCAGGCGAGGACGTCGTCGACGCCCGCTGCGGCAATCGGCACCACGTCCCCGTAGAGCGAGCGCAGCGTGCCGCTGCCTGGGGCCGCCACCTCCCGCACTCGGAATTCCTGGCCCCCGGCTTTGAAGGCGAAGTCCGAGCGCCGCAGCACCGCGTCGACGATCGCCGGCGCCGACAGCGAGCCGGCATCGAGCACCGTGCCGACGCCGGTCACTTCGGCGATCGCCCTACCGACGGACTCGGTCATCGAACGCACGACGACCCTGATCCTGGGGTTGAGTTCGCGGGCCAGCAGGGCCACCTCGAGGGTGCGCAGTTCGTTGTTCTCCAGACACACGATTGAGGCCGCGGTGTCGATGCCGGCGGCGACGAGCGTCTCGGCGCGGGCCGGGTTGCCGACGATGTGACCGATGCGCCAGGTCTCGATCTGGTGCACCGAGCGGTCGTCGGCGCCGTCGTCGACCACCACCACCTGGGCGCCCACCACCCGCAGTTGCTCGACGACCCGCAGGCCGATGCCGTGCAGCCCCACCACAATGACCCCGACCGGTCCGCCCTGCTCCTGATCCTCGGGCTGCGGGCTGGTCACTCGGGCACGCTATCGGCAGGCGGGCGGCTGGGGCGGTAATGGGCGGTGAAACAGCAGATTACGCCGGCGGGTCGGTCAACCACAGGGTTGCATACGGGGCCAGCACGTAGGACCCAGCCACCGTGGGAACCGTAGCTTCGGACAGTTGGTCGTACACGAGGCCTGTGTAGTGGCCGTTGACCTCGGCCGCGGGCACTGACACCGCCCGATCCGAAACGTTGTAGACCTGCACCACGTCGCCGGCCGGGTGCCGACGGACGAACCGCACCACTGCCGGATTGCTGGTCGAGTACACCTGCGTGCCGACCGTGGCGTGCAGGGATTCGAGTCGAGCGCGGGTGCGGATCAGGCGTCGCAACCCGGCGTACATGAGGTGAGCGTTGCTGTCCTCCTCGCTCAGCTGCGCCACGACTTGCCATGGCATCTTGGGCCGATGCAGCCAACGGCTGTCGTCCGCGTGCTCGCGCTCGCTGCGGTAGTCGTCATCGTTGAGCAAAGCGATCTCGTCACCCATGTAGATGATCGGTATACCTCCGAAGCCCATGATCATCGCGTAGCCGCATAGCACCCGATCGATGGCCAGGCGGCGCTGCAATGCCGACCGGGCGCGGCCGAGCCCGGCCAGGCTCGCGGCCGTGCCACTCACCCTCTTTTCGCCGGTGGCGGGGTCCTCCTGGAAGGCCTGCCCCTCGGCGAAGGAGGCTGGATGGTCGCCCACGTAGAAGTCCGACAGAAACGCCCGATGCCCGGACCCGCTCCAGCCCACGGCCACGGCATCGGCATCATCGACCGCCCAGCCGATGTCGTCATGGCAGCGCAGGTAGGTGGCCCACGCCGTGGTGGTGGGAATCTCCCGGAAGTGGGACAGCGCCTCGGCCATGAGGCGGCCGTCACGGGTGGCCAGCGCCGACCACACCTGCACCATGAGGGTGTTGTGGTAGGCCAAATCCGAGACGCGGCCGGCCCGTGGTCCGCGGCCGAGGTAGGCCACGAGGGCGTCCGGGGCCACGATGGCCTCTGCCTTGAAGATCAGGCTGGGGGCGGCGATCCGGGCTGCCGCCCGCAGCGCCTGCGTGATGGTGTGGACCTCTGGTTGGTTCTGGCAATTGGTACCCAAGCGTTTCCACAGGAATGCGATGGCATCCAGGCGCAGGCAGTCGACGCCCTGGTTCGCCAGGTTCAACACGATCGCCACGAACTCGCACAGGACATCCGGATTGGCCCAGTTGAGGTCCCATTGCCAGGAGTTGAACGTCGTCCACACCCAACCGGCGAGGTCGTCGTCCCAGGTGAAGTTGCCCGGTGCGAAGTCGGGGAAGACCTCCGGCAGCGAGGCTTCGTAACGATCCGGCTCGGTGCGATCGTCGAACACCATGAAGTAGTCGCGGAAGTTCCGCTCGCCCGAGCGGGCTGCCGTGGCCCACGCGTGCTCGCGCGCCACGTGGTTGAGCACGAGGTCCAACGTCAGCGAGATCCCGGCCTCGTGCAGTTTGCGGCTCAGGCAGGCGAGGTCTGCCATCGTGCCCAGGTCCGGGCGCACTCGGCCGTAGTCCAGCACCGCGTAGCCGCCGTCGTTGGCGCCCGGACGAGGCTCCAGCAGTGGCATGAGGTGCAGGTAGGTCACGCCCAGCTCGCTCAGGTAGTCGATGCGGGCGGCCACGCCGTTGAGGTCGCCGGCGAAGCGGTCGGTGTAGGCGGCGTAGCCCACGGCGTCGGGCCGCTGGAACCAGTCCGGCGATAGCAGCCGGTCGCGGTCCCGGGCTCGCAGATGGTCGGGACGGTTGGCGTGGCCAGCCGCGAGTAGATCGACCACATTGGCCATCACGTCGGTGCCCGGATAGAGCGAATCGAGCGCGACGATCAGATCGAACCCCCAGCGATCCCACCTGGCCAGGACATCGTCCGCCGACGGATCGTCGGCCAGCAATCGGGCCAGACGGGTGCGGGCGTCGGGGTGCGGTGTGGGTCCGCCGGTGGGGGCCACCGCGGCCGGGACAGGTGCTGGTGTCACGACGATCGACTCCCATCAGATGGCGGACGCTACGGTCAGCAGCAGGAAATGTAAGGGCTGACACCATGAAGTGTGCCGTTCTTAGACCGTGAGAGCAAGTCCACAAAGAAGATTGGGGAAGTTTCATGTAAGGGCTTGCATTCGGCGCGGCGGGAACCTAGAGTCTGTTTCAGGACGACCGAACAGTCGTCCTTGCCGCACCCCGACTCGGGACAGGAGAGAGCGATGACAGTCGACATCGATGACGTCGCCAAGCTCGCCGGCGTGTCGACTGCCACCGTCAGCCGGGCGATGCGCGGCCTGCCCAATGTCTCGGAGAAGACCCGGCGACGGGTGATGGCGGCCGCGGCGGAGCTGGACTACGTGTCCTCGCCCAGCGCCTCCCGACTGGCCAGTGGCCATACCCACACCGTCGGCATCGTGGCCCCCTACCTGGGCCGCTGGTTCTTCGGCCAAGTGCTCGCCGGCGCCGAGCGAGTGCTGCGGGAGTCGGGTTACGACGTGCTGCTGTTCGGCCTGCCGGACGACGCGGCGGTGGCGGACTTCTTCGAGCGGATGCCATTGCGCCGCCGAGTGGATGCCGTGCTGGTGCTCACGTTGCCGTTGACCGTCGAGCAGTTGCGGCAACTGCGACAACTGGGAGTGCCGCTCGGCGCCATCGGGGTGCAGGCGCCGAACATCTGCATGGTCGGCATCGATGACCTCGCCAGCGCCCGCACCGCCACCAACCACTTGATCAACCTCGGTCACCGGCGGATCGCGATGATCGGCGGCGGCGACTCGATCGCCACGCACTTCATCACTCCCGACGACCGCCGCGACGGCTACCGGCAGGCGATGGCCGAGGCAGACCTGCCCGTGCTCCCGGGCTACGAACTTGATGGCAGTTACACCGCCGATGGCGGTGAGGCGGCCATGGTGGAGTTGCTGTCGCTGCCGCACCCGCCGACGGCCGTGTTCGCACAGTCGGACGAGATGGCGATCGGTGCCATGCGCGCCTTGCGCCGGTGCGGGCTGTCGTGTCCCGTCGACGTGAGCATCATCGGCTTCGACGATCACGAGATGGCCTCGCTGGTCGATCTGACGACGATCCGGCAACCGGCCGAACAACAGGGCGAACTCGCCGCAAAGCAGGTACTCGCCTGCCTTGGCGGCGAGCCAGTCCGCCATGAGTTGGTGCCCACCCGCCTGGTGTTGCGTGGCACCACCTGCCCACCCCGATCGGCCGCTGGTGTCGACGACGCAGACGGCTCCACCACAGACTCCCGCGATCCAGCGGGTCCAACGCCGCCGCGGCGGCCGACAACAGGAGATTGACATGATGATCAGCGCACAATCGGGCCGCCTGGCCCGCGTTGCCGCGGTGGTAGCGGTCGCCGGCATCGGGCTGGCCGCATGTTCGTCCGACAGCGGTGGTTCCGCGTCGACGGAAGCCGCCACCGAAGGTGCCGCAACCGGCACCATCAGCATCTGGGCGCACCAGGGCCAGGAGAGCGAGGTCGCCGCGCTGCAGGCGGCAGTGTCCGGCTTCAACAGCTCACAGAGCGACGTCACCGCCGAGCTCAAGCTGATCCCGGAGGCCGATTACACGAAGTCCGTCACTGCCGCGTCCGCCGAGGAACTGCCCGACGTGCTCGAGATCGACGGCCCGAACGTCGCCGCCATGGTGTACGACGCCAAGATCCAGCCGGTCAGCGGCTTCGTCAGCCCCGACACGGTCAGCAACCAGACCGCCTCGATCAAGGTGCAGAACACCGTCAACGACGGGCTGTACGCCATCTCGCAGTTCAACGCCGGCCTCGGCCTCGCAGGCAACAAGGAGATGCTCGATGCGGCCGGGGTGAAGTATCCGACCTCGTTGGACGACGCCTGGACTGCCGATGAGTTCACCGCCGCGGTGACCGCACTGGCGGCCAAGGCCCCCGGCGGCAAGGCACTGGACATCAAGGAGAATTACAGCCTGAGTTCGGAGTGGGGCACGTTCGGCTTCTCCCCGATCATCTGGAGCGCCGGTGGCAACCTGCTGCAAGACGGCAAGGCCGAAGGCGTGCTCAACAGCCCCGACGCCGTGGCCGCGATGAAGCAGTTCCAGAGTTGGAAGCCGTTCATCGACCCCAACACCAACGACGACGCCTTCACCACCGGCGCGGTCGCACTGTCGTGGTTCGGCCACTGGATGTACCCGGACTACTCCAAGGCCCTCGGCGACAAGCTCGTCGTGATGCCGCTGCCCGCGTGGGGCGATGGCGTCAAGACCGGTCAGGGCTCGTGGACCTGGGGTGTGTCAGCCAACACCCAGAGCGGACCTGCCGCCGGCAAGTTCCTGGACTACCTGGCCTCCGATGAGAGCGTGAAGGCGATGACGACGGCCAATGGCGCCCCGCCGGCCACCACGTCCGCATTGGCGGCCGACACCCTGTATGCCGAGGGCGGCGCGCTCAACCTGCTGGCCCAGCAGCTGGACAAGTCCTGCGGCACCACCCCGGCCAAGGACTGCGTGGCGGTCTCCCGTCCCGTGACCGCCGGCTACCCGGTGGTGACTAAGGCCTTCTCGGATGCTCTTGATGCCATCTACAAGGGCACGGACCCGCAGCAGGCGCTCGATGCTGCTGCCAAGGCGATCGACACCGACTTCGCCGACAACGACGGCTACGAACTCACCAAGTAGCACCTTCGTGGCCCGGTGGCGGCGATAACCCCACCGCCACCGGGTCCACCCCACCGCTCGCCCTGCAACCCAAGGAGCACGAGATGGCAACTGATGCCACGGTGGCCGATGTCGTCCACGACACGCCACCAGCAGCCGCGCCGGACGGTCCGGTCGGTTCGTCCCAACGCGACACCCGCGCCGGCATCCTGATGGCTCTGCCGGCCCTCATCGGGCTGCTGCTCTTCGTCGTCATCCCGTTCATCCTGGCCATCTGGCTGTCGATGAACAATGTCAAACTCGGGTCGCCGCGGCCGCCCAAGTTCGTTGGCTTCGAGCAGTACCAGCGCATCCTGTTCGACTCGCAGTTCGCGCCGACTTTCTGGCGTAGTCTGCTCAACAACGCGATCTTCGCCTTCGTCGTGGTGCCGGTGCAGACGGCGATGGCACTTGGAATCGCACTGCTGCTCAACCGCCCGTTGCGCGGTATGGGTGCGTTCCGGACCATGTTCTTCATGCCGGTGGTGTTCCCCATGGCGCTGGTGGCGGTGATCTGGAAGCTCATCTACGCCCGAGACGAGTCGGGCCTGCTCAACTCGGCGCTGAGTGCCATCAGCGGCGGTGCGATCGCCCCGCAGGACTGGCTCGGCGACTCCACCTGGGCGCTGCTGTCGATCATCGTGCTGAGCATCTGGCAGGGCGTGGGCTTCCAAATGGTCATCATCCTGGCCGGCCTGCAAGGCATACCGTCGACGCTCTACGAGGCGGCGGCGATCGACAAGGCCAGCGCCTGGAACCAGTTCCGATTCATCACGCTGCCACAGCTGCGCAACACGCTGATCTTCGTGGTGATGGTCACGACGATCCTGGCGTTCAGGCTGTTCGACCAGGTCTACATCCTCACCCAGGGCGGTCCGCAGGACTCGACCACCACGGTGATGTACCAGGCCGTCACGACCGCCTTCGACGCCAACAACGTCGGCCGAGCATCAGCGATCACCGTCGTGTTCTTCCTCATCGTGCTGTCCCTGACCCTGATCCAGCGCAAGGTTCTCAAAGAGGATGTGAACTGATGGCCGTCGGAAAGCAACCCTCCACCGCCCGCAAGGTGATCGATTACGTCCTGATGGGTCTGCTGGCCCTGCTGTTCGCGGCACCGATCATCTACATGTTCGTGGGCTCGTTCAAGCCGACCGACAAGGTGCTCAACGGCCTGGCCGGCTTCCTTCCCGAGGACATGTCGCTGGACAACTACGCCGGTGTCTTCGAACGTTTCAGCGACCCCTCCACCGGCTACTTCTGGCGGTTCTTCGCGGTGTCGCTGATCGTTACGATCGTCGCCGTCGGCGGTGGCCTGGTGATCAACTCGCTGGCCGCCTACTCGTTCGCCCGGTTGCAGTGGCGGGGCAAGAACTTCGTGTTCGCCGCAGTCATCGCCGTGGTGATCCTGCCGTTCGAGGCGATCGCGGTGCCGTTGTTCTACATGCTCAA
>JAUPKO010000546.1 GCA_030837395.1 Actinomycetota bacterium
GCGAACCTGAAGATCCCACCGTGCGCCGGCGGCTTTCGCATCGTCCTTGTCCGCGAACGTGACATCGAGCCAAATGCGGTCCCGCTTCATGGTCAGTCCTCCGAGCAGATCGACTCGAACCACCATAATCACGACCACCGACACTCACGGATGACCACCGGCCCCGAGTCACTGCCGCAGCTGGCGAACGCCCTTCCCGAGGGCCCGCAACCAGCCTGGCGCGATCAGCTGGCCGGTATCGGTGGCGACCGTGACGGTCAACGCCGTCGACACGGCCACGAGCAGACCTGCCGTGAGAGTGAGCCGCACCTCCAGGTCGAGGTGTTGGGCCTGCGGTAGCCACAGCGGCAGGGTGGAGACGGCCAGGCCGAGGACGACGGCGAGCGCGCCGAGGAAGCCGGCCATCGTCCGGGTGGCGCGGGTCATCGTGGTCAGTGCTTCCTGTGCCTCGCGTTCGCGGCGAGCGCTGACCTCGGCGGTCGCTTGCCGGGTGAGGAGTTCGGTCGCGGCACGGGGTACGGGTTCCACGGGTGCGGGAGTGTCGCCTTGGTGGATCGTCAGCGGGGTGTGAGCGTCGAGGAGGATCTGCGCCGCCGTTCGGTAGCAGAGTGCCTCGACGTTGACGGGGGCCGCCGTGCGGTCGGTCCGGCGTTGCCGGGTGGAGGCGAGCGCGTCCCAGATGGGGTGAGGGTCGGTGGGGTCGCCCCAGCGTGCGTGTGTGTAGGCGAGGATCGCGCAGTCGAGGTCGCTGAGGGGCCCGAGCCTGTTCCGGCGGTCTTCCTCGGGTGTGACGGCGTCGGGGGCGAAGGAGTCGAGCTGGCCGTCGTCGAGCTGGCAGGCGAGGCGACCGAGGAGGGAGTCGGGTTCGATCTGCGGTTCGGGGATCATGCCGAGGAGGTTCTGGCGTCCCGCTGCCCACAGGGCCCAGCGGGATTGGGCGCGCTGGTCGTCGGTGGCTTCGTGGGCGTGCATGGCGATCCAGGCGGACATGGTGACGGCCGCGCTGTCGTCGATGTCGCAGAGGCTGCACGCCGCGAGCAGGTTGGCGGTGGGGAGCAGGAGCCCGTCGACGCTGCCGCCGCGCACCCGGCGGCTCATGGCCGATAGGACGACGGAGGAGACGGCGTCTTGCCGGAGGAGGTCGGGGACGTACAGGCGCCCTCGGACGACCTGGTGGCAGGCCCGGCTGAGCAGGGCGAGCGCGAGCAGGTGGAACGTGGGGCTCGACGGCAGGTCGGAGACCCTGTCGATGAGCTGGTCTTGTGCCTGGCGGAGCCGGGTGAGGTAACGAGGGACGCCGTCCATCCGGGCGTAGATGGCTCCGGCCGGGCTGTCGGCGGGGAACTCGACGGTCCCGCTGTTCTCCAGGCGGGCGAGCAGGGCGGACCGGTCGATGCCGTCGATGGCCGACCAGTCGGCGTCCGTGCAGAGCCGCAGGTGCGAGAAGCTCGCCAACAGTCCGCCGGGGGTGTCCGGGCCGGTGATACGGGCGAGGAACTGTCCAGCTGCGGCGTCGAAGTACCAAGGTGGCGCGTCCTGTTCGCCGATGATCAGTAGGCCGCGGTTGCGGGTGGCACGGGTGAGGGCCTGTTCGACCATCTCGTGACGGCGGATCCACTCGAACGGCAAGACGGAGACCATCACCCGGCCGAGGCCGAATTGGGCCCGCCAGATGACGGGTTCCTCCTGGCCTCCCGCCCGGCGCAAGGTGGCTGAATGCGTCCAGCCGAAGGCTTGCCCTGCCGCGAGGGTGAGCCCGGAGCAGGCATGACGGCCGTCCTCGGGGGAGATGACGTCGTCGACGAGCGAGTCGGTGACGAGGGTTCCGGTCATCTCGCGCATGCCCGTGTCAACCAGCGACACCTGGCTGCCCTCGGGGAGGAAGGTGAGGTCGAAGCGCTCGACCCCGCCGAGCGTTGTGGCGGTGATGACGATCCCGACGCCGTGTGCCAGGGCTTGGGCGAGTTCGGCGGTGCGGTGATCGAGCGTGGCCCTGACTCCGGGCAGGGCGATGGCTCCGGAGGTGAGGACGAGAGCCGCGTACCGGTGTTCGAGGGGGTCGGCAAGGAGGGTGTCCAGCTCGGACTCGTCGAAGTACTCCAGTTCGAGCCAGGGCAGGTTGATCCCAAGGAAGGCTCCCCGGTTGAGCATCGGATAGTGCGCGGTTTCGGACGCCGATTCGATCACGGCGACCTTGCCGCGCCTCAAGACCTCCAGAGCGGCTCCCCCGATGACCATCTCGCTCCTTGCGTGGTTCTTGTCAGCCTCCGGCGGAGGCCGGTGGCGGTGCTGTCCACGTCATCGGGGCCACCGACCACAGGACGTCGTCGGTCGAGGAGATGGCGTAGCGGAGCCGGAACGTCTCAGACGCGGCGAGCTCCTCGCGCACGATCCGGAACAGGTCCGGGTGGGACAGCCAGGTCTGCGACAGTCGCCGCCGGACGGCGTCCAGGTCGCCGAGGTAGGAGAAGCCCGGCTCACGGACGGCCTTCTCGACGTCGTCCTCGGCGCGGCAGGTGCCGACCCGCAGGACGGACACCGGCAGCGCGAAGCACTCCGCAGCTGCCCTCCCCATTGCCTCCATGGTGGCCTTGGCCACGCCGTACAGACCATCAGGGCGGGGCGGGTCGGACGGCGTGACGGGCAACGGTGCGGGACGGCCCGCGAGGTTGTCGAGTTCGCTCCACCCTCCGAAGTGGTTCGACGACGCGAGGATCACCCGCCGGCACCGCCCGGCGAGCGCGCCGTCAAGGATGTTGCGGGTGCCGTCGATGTCGACCTCTCGCAGGCCCTCCCACCCGGCGTAGGCGCCGTGGGCAAGATGCAGGGCGAAGTCGGCGTCCGCCATGAGGGCGAGGACGGCGTCCCGGTCGCCCACGGAGACCTTGTGCGCCTCGGCCCAGTGCTCCGGTTCGCGGACCGGGTCGACGTCGAGGGCCACGAGCGCGTGGTCGGTCCCCAGGTCGCGGGCAAGTGCGGTGGCGACGGCACCGGCCGCTCCCGTGACGAGGACCCGAGGGGGACGCCCGGTCATGACGGGTCCGGGATCGGGGCGCGTCGCGCGCTGGGTGGCGGATACGGGGATCGTCGTCATGTTCACCTCACCGTGCGATCGTGCGGCTCGTCGTGGGGTTCAGGCGTCGGGGGACACGCGGTCTTCGGTCAGCGACTCCAGGTGGGCCACGCGTTGTCGCAGGGTGCGGACCTCTTCCCGGACGTCTGTCAACTCCTGGACGACGGCGTCGAGACGGGAGCTGTCGCTGCCCGTCGTCGCCGGGTCCGGGAGGTTCGAGCGGACGAAGACGCCGGATCCCTGGCGGGAGATGACCAGGCCCTCGTTCGTCAGCTCGCGCAGGGCGCTTCGCACGGTGTTGCGGGCAACCCCGAACTGAGCGGCCAAGGTGTCGATGCTCGGGATCCGGGTGCCGGAGGTGAACTCACCGCTCCGGATGGATCGGCGTAGCGCGTCCGCCACCTGGAGGTAGGGCGAGCGCGGGTCGTCGTCCGGGAAGGGCGTCACAGACCAAATCTACGGGGAAGGGATTCCCTTCGACCAACAGTGTTGACACGGCTGACACTGTCAATCTAGTCTCATCCATACCAACCGTTGCCAATCGGACGCATCGGACGTCAATCGGTTCCCGCCGTAGACACCCGGTCATCCCCCGGTGACATGAAGGAGGCCCCGGCGGGGTCGTATCCCGCCGAGGCCAGCGCATCGCATCCGTTGAGAGGAAGAAACGATGCAGGTCAAGACTACGCACCGACCGCCGAGACGGCGGAGTGACGTGAACTGGCACGAGCTCGGCGCGTGCCGGGATGCCGATCCGGAGATGTTCTTCCCAGAGTCGAGGGCTTCACGGGTGGAGGAGTTGCTGGCCGTCCGGGTGTGTATGGGTTGCCCGGTGATGGGTGCCTGCCAGGAGTGGGCGCTGTCGGCCGAGGAGCGGTACGGGATCTGGGGCGGGTTGACCGAGAAGGACCGCGAGTCGATCCTCAACCGGCGCGCCGCCGCCGCGCGGTGCGAGACGAAGCCGGTCCGGCGCCGTCGTCGCCCGGGGCGTGCGGCGTGACGGGCCATGGACGCCGTCCGGCCCGCACGGTCGTGATCCGCCACCGTGGGCGGCGGGTCTGCCGTGGGCAGGGCTGTCCGTGGTGCGGTGGCCTCCGACTCACGGCGGTTGACGTGACCGAGGTGCTCCGGTGAGCGCCCGTGCCGGATCCCGCGCCACGACATGTGGGGTGCTGGTCGAGTGGCACGCGGAGCTGGTCGGGAAAGCAGC
>JAUPKO010000547.1 GCA_030837395.1 Actinomycetota bacterium
CCCCGAGCCGACCATGTTGCCGACGACCACGGCGGTGCAGGCCGCGAGGCCGAGGCTCTTGCCGTTGCCGGCGGTCGCGGCCATCGCGTTACGGCGTCAGTCGCCGAGCGTGGCCACCATGATCGCCTTGATCGTGTGCAGCCGGTTCTCGGCCTCATCAAAGGCGATGTTGTAGGGCGACTCGAACACATCGTTGGTGACCTCGAGGCCCTCGGTCATGCCGGTCTTCTCGCCGATGTCCGCGCCCACCTTGGTCTTGGTGTCGTGGAACGCCGGCAGGCAGTGCATGAACTTGACGTGCTTGTTGCCCGTCTTGTCCATGGCGGCCTGGTTGACCTGGTACGGCTTGAGCAGCGCGACCCGCTCGTTCCAGACCTCCTTCGGCTCACCCATCGAGACCCACACATCGGTGATGACGAAGTCCGCGCCGGGCAGCGCCTCGTCCGGGTCCTCGGTCAGCATGATGCGGGCGCCGGACTCCTCGGCCCGGGCCATGGCGGCGTCCTGCACCTCCTGGCTGGGCCAGAGCGCCTTGGGGCTGCAGATGCGCACATCCGAGCCCATGATGGCGCCCATCACCAGCAGCGAGTTGCCCATGTTGGAGCGGGCGTCACCCATGTAGGTGTAGGCGATCTCGTCGATCTTCTTGCCGCGGCCATGCTCGAGCATGGTCAGGAAGTCGGCCAGCATCTGCGTGGGGTGCCACTCGTCGGTGAGGCCGTTGTAGACCGGCACGTCGGCGAACTCGGCGAGCTCCTCCACGGTGGAGTGCGCGCTGCCGCGGAACTCGATCGCGTCGTACATCCGGGAGAGCACCCGAGCGGTGTCGGCGGCGGACTCCTTGTGGCCGAGCTGGGAGGAGTTCGGGTCCAAGTAGGTCACGTGCGCGCCCTGCTGGTAGGCAGCGACCTCGAATGCGCACCGGGTGCGGGTGGAGGTCTTCTCGAAGATCAGGGCAACCGTCTTGCCCTTCATCGTCGGCTGCTCGGTGCCCGAGTAGGCGGCGCGCTTGAGGTCGCGGGACAGGTCCAGCAGGTAGGTCATCTCCTGCGTGGTGAAGTCCAACTCCTTGAGGAAGTCGCGGTTCTTGAGGTTGAAGGCCATGGTGGTCCTTTCAGATTCGGGAAGGTTGGGGGGTTGGTTGGACGGGGAGGCTACTCGTCGGCCCCGCCGCGCACGATCGGGCACGTCATGCAACGCGGGCCACCGCGACCACGACCCAACTCGTTGCCCACGATCGGGATGATCTCGATCCCCTGATCGGCGAGGAACTCGTTGGTGTTGGTGTTGCGTTCGTAGCCGATGATCACACCGGGCGCGATGGTGAGGAAGTTGTTGCCGTCGTTCCACTGCTCACGCTCGGCAGCCATCTCGTCCTCGGGGGTGTAGAGCGGGACCATCCGGTCGACGCCCACGGCTTCCGCCAGCACCGGCCACAACTCCTTGTTCTCCACCAGCTGGAATTCCCCGCCGGTTCCGCGCGGCGTCATCGAGTAGCTGCGCAGGTCCTCGGGAAGGTAGGGGAACACCGAGAACTTGTCCTTGTCGATCATGGTCATAGCGGTGTCCAGGTGCATGAAGGCACGCGTCTTCGGCAACTCAACGACAATCACCTGCTTGACCAACTGCTCCGGGTCGGAGAAGTAGGCGTGCGCGAGCATGCCGATGCCCTGGCTTGTGGTGCGCTCGCCCAGACCGATCATCACGGTGCCGTTGCCGACCACCAAGATGTCGCCGCCCTCCATGGTGGCGGGCTGGTGGTGAAGGTCGTCGTTGCCGAACCAGAACTTCACCTTGCCGGCAAAGTCCGGATGGAAGTTCCAGATCGCCCGGGAGTTGAGAGTCTCTCGCTGGCGAGCCTCCTTGGCCATCGGGTGCACCGACAGACCGTTGTAGGCGAACGCCGTGTTGTCCCGCTGGAACAGGTGGTTGGGTAGCGGCGTGAGGACGAAGTCCGTGGGACCGAGTTCGTCCCACCACAGACTGGAACTCTTGGGTAGGTCCATCTCGCTCTTGAGGATTCCGCCGATCATGATCTCGGCCAGTTCGCGCCCGCTCATGTCGTCGGCGAAGAAGCGCTCGCGCAAGGGCTCCTGGAATTTCCACCCCGTGTCTTCTGGGCGCGCAACCCGCTCCCACAGCCACTCCCGGCCCTCCGGAACGTCGAGCGCCTCTCCGAGCAGGTCGGCGTACTCGAGCACCTTGATGCCGCGGTCGGTCATCGTCTGCACGAACGCGTCGTGCTCCTCACGCGCCACGTCCTCCCACATGACATCGTCGAACAGCAACTGTTCGAAGTTGCTCGGTGTGAGCCGTTCGAGTTCAAGCCCAGGCTTGTGGACGATGACCTCCTTGAGGACGCCCACCTCCGAATCCACGTGATACGTCATGTCTCCAGTACCTCCATCGATGCCGGTGCCGTCCCCGGCACCTAACTGTTGAGTGGAACAAGCAGGAGTCGCGCTCTGCAGCTCGACCCGTCCAACGCCTACCGGGGTCAGTCTGTCGACTCAGTTAGATCGTTGCCACTCGATCGGATTGATGACACCCACCGACGGCCCTCGTTCACGCCTGCGTCACCCGCTGGTAGGCATTCGCCCGGCAAGCACATCCTGTTCGGATGAATCCCGCACCACTTGAGTCGTATGGATGGACTCAACGACCAAAGTGCGCTAAAAGTCGCATGTATACGTTTTCTTGACCTTGCTCATACGGCACTATTACCGGCCCCGAACCCCACAGGGGCCACGACCGCTGGGAGATCACCATGGCCACGGAGACCGCGCCCCCCGAGGCGCCACCGGAGGAACCGAAGAAGAAGGGATTCAAGTTCCCCACCGCCTTCACGGTCCTCTTCTTCGTCCTCATCATCGTGTGGCTGTTGACCTTCATCATCAAGCCAGGTTCGTACGATTACGTGGATTGCGGCGATGGCGCCGCCAAGCCGATTCCGAAGTCGTACCACAGCGTCACCGTCGACAAGAGTTTCGGGCAACGGCTCTACGACCTCTGGCTGTCGCCGGTGAACGGCCTCTACGGCCTCCAGCCCGACCAGCCCTCCTCTGATGAGGACGGCAACCCGCTCGCGGCGGAGAAGGCGACCGCGGCCGACTTGCTGGCCACCTGCAAGTCGACCCTGGCCGAGACTCTAGAGGTTCCCGAGGACCAACTCAGCGAGCAGGACGCCATCGACAACGCGGTGGTGCTCGGCCCGAAGGCACAGATCGGCCCGTACGAATCCGGCGCGCTCATCGGCGCCGTTCAGGTGTTCTTCTTCGTGCTGGCGATCGGTGCTTTCATCACCGTCACGATGCGCACCGGTGCGCTGGACGCGGGTATCGCGCGTCTGGTGCACCGATTCAAGGCTCGAGCGTTGGTGCTCGTGATAGTTCTCATGGTCGTGTTCTCCCTGGGAGGCACGACGTACGGCATGGCCGAGGAGACTCTGGGCTTCTACGCACTGATCGTGCCCATCATGGTGGCGCTCGGGTTCGACCGACTCGTTGGCGCGGCGGTGATCATGCTGGGCGCCGGCGTGGGCACCTTGGCCTCAACGGTCAACCCTTTCGCCACCGGTGTGGCGTCCAGCGCGGCTGGCGTTGAACTCGGCGACGGCATCGTGCTGCGGGTGATCATGTACCTGGTGCTCACGGCCGTCACCATCCTGTTTGTGCTGCGCTACGCGACGAAGGTCAAGAAGGACCCCGCCAAGTCGCTCACGAAGGCAGTCGCAGGCGACGATGAACTCGCCGCGGAGGGCAACGAGGAACCGCCCAAGATGACCGGCGGCCAGACTGCCGTGATCTGGATCTTCATGCTGACCTTCGTGCTGATGATCTTCTCCGTGATTCCGTGGAGCGACTTCAGCCCGAGCCTGGAGAGCATCACCCTCGGGTGGTACTTCCCCGAGTTGGCAGCGCTGTTCCTCGTCGGTGCGATCATCATCGGCCTCGTGGGCAAGCTCGGCGAGGAGGGCATGGTCAACGGCATCGTCGCCGGTATGGGTGACTTCATGGGTGCGGCGCTCATCATCGCGCTGGCCCGCGGCGTGACTGTGGTCATGAACAACGCGGGCATCACCGACACCGTGCTGAATGCGCTCGAAGGTGTTGTGTCGAGCCTGTCGTCGGGGCTATTCGCGGTGGTGATGTTCATCGTGAACATTCCACTGGCGTTCCTGGTCCCCTCGTCGTCCGGACACGCGACCTTGGCGATGCCGATCATGGCGCCGCTGGCAGACTTCGCCGGTGTCTCGCGGGCGATGGTCGTCACCGGTTTCCAGTCGGCCTCGGGCTGGGTCAACCTGATCACGCCCACGTCGGCGATCGTCATGGGTGGTCTGACGCTGGCAAAGGTGGGCTACGACCGCTACATCCGCTTCGTCACGCCGCTGATGGTGATCCTGTTCGTGCTCGTCTGCGGGTTCATGGTGCTGGGGGCCTACACCCCGCTCGGCGGCACCATGCCATAGGTGGCCGCACCGTCGCCGGCACATCACAGTGGCCCCGCTGCCCTCCACCACAGGAGGGCAGCGGGGCCACGTCACGTGCCGGTTCAGCCAAGTTCCGGGGACCGCGCCGGGCGTCCGTAGAGCCACCCCTGAGCGTGCCGCCATCCCTGCCCGAGCAGCACCGAGGCCTCCGCCTCGGACTCCACCCCCTCCGCGACCGAGTCGATGCCGACCTCCTGCGCCAATCCGGCGATGGCGCGCGCCAACTGCTCCGACGTCGGATCACCGCGACCGATCCGGTTGGTGAAGGATCGGTCCAGTTTGAGCCCGGAGATGGGCAGGTCGCGCAGCATCGCGATCGACGAATAGCCGGTGCCGAAGTCGTCCGCGAACCACTTGACGCCGAGGTCCGCGAGCCGCTCCACCTGCTGCATGGTGACGTCGGTGATGCCGGGCAGGGACGTCTCCGTGACCTCGAGGTGCAACCTATGCGGTGCGACCCCCCAGCGTTGGAGTTCATCTTCGACAGCCTGGAAGTATCCGGGCTCGCCGAGGGTCCGGCCCGAAACGTTGGCCGCCACGGTGAGGTTGGCGGGCATACGAGCCAGGAACTCCACAACTTGGCGCAGCATCGCCCGGTCGATCTCCACTATCAAAGTCGAGCGCTCGGCGACCGGCAGGAAGGAATCGGGTGCGATCACCTGGGCCGAGGCAGTCTCCCACCGCACGAGCGCTTCAAAACCGACTGTCCGACCCGATTCGAGCGCCACCACCGGTTGGTACCAAGCGGCGAACTCACCGGCCGGCAGACCGCGCCGGATGTCGGCTTCCAGGTGTAGCCGTTGCCGAGCCACCGAAGCTTGGTCGTCCGCGATGAAGGCAACTTGATCGCGGCCTTGGCCCTTGGCCGCCCGCATGGCCGTAGCCGCGTCACGGAGAATCTCCTCCGGGTTCGACCCCGGACCGGCTGTCGCGATACCGATACTCACGGTGGGAAAAACCACTTCGCCGCCGAGGTCCACACCGCCCTTGGCGGCGGTGCGAAGTTGCTCCGCCATGGTCGCCAGGTCGGCTCGACTGCGTGCGCCTTCCACCACAGCCACGAACTCGTCACCCGATCCACGGCCGATTGTCGGCAACTGCCCGCGAAGCCGTTGTCCTACCTCTCTCAGCAACTCGTCGCCACCGGCATGCGTGAGTGCGTCGTTGACGGCGGTCAGGCCATCCACACCCACCACCAGGATCGCCACCGTGCCGCTGCCGCCCTGGTGCCAGGATTCGGCAAGGCGGGCAACAGCCTCCTTTGCCGTCTGTACCACCTGGGCACGATTGGCCAGCCCGGTGAGGCTGTCGCTGGCGGAGGCCCTCGCCAACGCTCGCCGGGCGGCCACCTCGGAGTTGACGTCATGCAAGGCCACGACCGTCTCAGTGCCCGACTCGGAAAGCGTCGAGCTCAGGGCGACCACCCGATGGCTCCCGTCGGCGCAGCGGAGTCGACACTCGCCAACCGACAGCCCTCCGGCGCCGGCGGTAAGTAGCCGCCGAGCATCCGTGCGGTCATCGGGGTGGACCAGCCGGGTGAACTCCCGACCGACCACGTGCTCACTCCACCACCCCAGCAGCCGCCGGGAGGAGTCGGACACCCACGTGATCAGCCCGTGGGCATCGACAACCCACACCGCGTCCGACATGTTCTCGGCCAACAGTCGGTAGTGCCGCTCGCTGGCAGCCAATTCTTCCTGCGCCCGGACGCGGCTGGAGATGTCCTCCTGGATTCCACTGATCCGGATGGGCCGGCCCGCCTCGTCCCGTTCCGTGACACTGCCGAAGTCCCGCGTCCACACCCAATGCCCGTCGCGGTGCAGGCGACGCGACTGCAATTCATAGTGCGGCGCCAGACCTTCGGTCACGAGTCGCAGCATCTCCTTGACCCTTGGCACGTCTGCCGGATGCGTCTGCTCGGCCCATGTGCCCGCAGACGGCATCAAGTCGTCGGACGAGTAGCCGATTATCTCGGACCAACGGGCGTTGAACCGGGCTTCACCGGTGGTTACGTTCCAGTCCCAGGTGGCCAACTCGGCCCCTTCGACGGCAACTTCAGCCAGCGCACGCTGCCAGTCGAGTTGCGCCTGCAACTCCCCCACTCGCGCTCGTGAAAGGCGGATGTCGTGCACGTCCTGGAGCCCGATAGCGGCACCGGACACA
>JAUPKO010000548.1 GCA_030837395.1 Actinomycetota bacterium
GGGCTTGCTTCGCCGCCCATCTCGGTCTGGCCCTCGTGCAGCAGCACGAGGTACTCGATGGCCGCGGCGATGTCCTCCAGGGTCAGCACCGACTGGTCCAGGGGGACGTGCAGGCCGAGCTTCTTGTCGAACTTGTAGCGACCGACCTTGGCCAGGTCGTAGCGCTGGGGGTTGAAGTAGAGGTTGTTCAGCAGGTTTTCGCCCGCCTCAGCACTCTGCGGCTCGCCCGGACGCAACTTGCGGAAGATGTCCACGAGGGCGTCCTCGCGGGTGATCGTGCCCGACTTGGTCTTGCTGGTCTCGATCTCCTTGTCCAGGGTCATCATGACCGAGGGGTAACGACCGAAACGCTCGCGAATCTCCTCGATGGACATGCCCATGGCGAGCAGCAGAGCGGTGGCCGGCTGCTTGCGCTTGCGGTCGATGCGCACGCCGACGTTGTCGTTCTTGTCGACGTCGAACTCCAGCCAGGCACCCCGGCTCGGGATGATCTTGGCGCTAACCAACTCACGGTCGGAGGTCTTCTCTAGCGTGCGCTCTAAGTAGACGCCCGGGCTGCGCACAAGCTGGCTGACGACGACGCGCTCGGTGCCGTTGATGATGAAGGTCGCGCGGTTGGTCATGAGCGGGAAGTCGCCCATGAAGACCGTCTGCGACTTGATCTCGCCGGTCTCCTTGTTCATGAACTCGGCGGTGACGAACAGCGGTGCGGAGTAGGTGAGGTCCTTCTCGCGGCACTGCTCCTCGGTGTACTTCGGATCGTCGAACCGGTGGTCCCGGAACGACAGGGTCATCGAGTCGCGGTTGTCGGCGATGGCCCCGATCTCGGAGAAGATCTCTTCCAAGCCGGACGTCGTGGGCACGTCGTCCCGACCGTGGTCGAGGGCGTCCGCGACACGGTCCTGCCATGCGGGGTTGCCGAGCAGCCAGTCGAAGGACTGGCGCTGGAGTTGCAGAAGGTCGGGTACTTCGAGGGGCTCGCGAATCTTCGCGAAAGTCACCCGGGAGGAGGTACGGTTAGCAGCGGTAGGGCGGGGAGCCAAGAGGGATCCTTCCAAGGGCCGGAACTCTCGTCATCGCCCACACTGGACCATCATTGTCACCGGACGTACAAGCAGCCCGCTCGTGGCGACGCATACGGATCCTGTGGACAATGGCGGAGTGGTGTGGGCGCAAAGACCTACGATAGCCCACGACGGCCCGACTCGCGACAGCGGGTGCCCCAAGGGATGAGGATACGTGGCGGACACCCGGCCTCGTCAAGTGCTGCGACCCGGCGAGTACGCAAAAAGGTCCGGGCCACCCCCGTGAGCAGGGAGTGGCCCGGACCTTCATGCCGTGCGGTCGTGCGATGGACTACTTGAGGCTGACGCTGGCCCCGGCGCCCTCGAGGGCCTCCTTGGCCTTGTCCGCGGACTCCTTGTTGACCTTCTCCAGCACTGCCTTGGGGGCGGACTCCACGAGGTCCTTGGCCTCCTTCAGGCCGAGGCTGGTGAGGGCACGCACCTCCTTGATGACCTGGATCTTCTTCTCGCCGGCAGCCTCGAGGATGACGTCGAACTCGTCCTTCTCCTCCTCAGCGGCGGCCTCGCCACCGGCACCGCCGGCAGCCGGGGCGGCGGCCATCGCCACGGGGGCGGCCGCGGTGACCTCAAAGGTGTCCTCGAACGCCTTCACGAACTCGCTGAGCTCGATCAGGGTCATTTCCTTGAACACGTCGAGCAGTTCCTCAGTCGACATCTTCGCCATGTCGGCGCTTCCTTTCGTTGTTGTTGAGCAGCCCTGGGCTCCGGGCCACCGGGTGATAGGTGGGCCTTAGCCCTGGTCTGCCTCGACAGCCTCGGCTGCCTCGGCGGTGTTCTCCTCCGCGCCTGCGGCTGGCGCCTCGGCGGGTGAGTCTGAAACTTCGGACGTTGCGGCAGTTGCCCCGTCCTGGGGTTGGCCTTCTTCGACCTTGACCCGCAGAGCCTCGACCAACCGAGCGGTCTGGGCGAGCGGGGCGACGAACAGCGACGCAGCGCCGGCCATGGAGGCCTTCATCGCACCGGCCATCTTCGCCAGCAGCACCTCGCGCGACTCCAGGTCCGCCAACTTCGAGACCTCGGCGGCGGTGAGGACCTTGCCGTCCATCACGCCACCCTTGATCACCAGCGCAGGGTTGCTCTTGGCGAACGCGCGCAGGCCCTTGGCGGTCTCAACCGGGTCACCGGCCACGAAAGCCAACGCGCTGGGGCCCACGAGCAGATCGTCGAGGCCCTCCACGCCGGCATCGCGGGCGGCGATCTTGGTGAGGGTGTTCTTGACCACGGAGTACGTGGCATTGCCGGACAGTTCCCGGCGAAGTTCCTTCATCTGGGCCACGGTCAGCCCGCGGTACTCGGTGAGCACCGTCGCGTTCGAAGTCCGCAGGGATTCTGCGAGCTCGGCAACGGCCTCGGCCTTGGTATCCCGCGCCATAGGCCTAACTCCTTCCAGTTCGGTGCCACCGGTGCGACGATCACCCCCCACATAGCAAAACCCCGGCGCAGGGCACCGGGGTTCAAGCCCGCCGAGGGAGGCGGTCCGTCACGTGTGACACCTGCGCTGGCGCCCTGGGGGGGGCTTTCACGTGTTCAGCGAACACGACCGGCGGTCTTCGGTGGGGATAGCCTACGCGACGGCCCCCGCCCTGCCCCAGGTGGGGTGAGCGGGGGCCGTCGCGAACTGGCGGTGAGGTCAGGCCTCGACGCTGCTGAGCCGGTTGGGCTCGATCGGAATGCCCGGGCCCATGGAGGACGACAGCGTCCCCTTCTTGATGTAGCGGCCCTTGGAGCTGGACGGCTTGAGCCGGTTGATCTCGTCGATCGCCGCGCGGTAGTTGCCCAGCAGCGCGTCGGGGGCGAAGGACACCTTGCCGATGATGAAGTTCAAGTTGCCGTGCTTGTCGACCCGGAACTCGATCTTGCCGCCCTTGATCTCCTCGACGGCCTTGGCCGGGTCCATGGTGACCGTGCCGGTCTTGGGGTTGGGCATGAGGCCACGCGGGCCGAGCACGCGGCCCAGCGGACCGACCTTGCCCATCTGGTCAGGGGTGGCCACGACCGAGTCGAAGTCCAGCCAGCCACCCTTGATGCGCTCGAGCAGGTCGTCACTGCCGACGTAGTCGGCGCCGGCGGCCCGGGCGGCCTCGGCCTTGTCGCCGGTGGCGAACACCACGACGCGGGCGGTCTTGCCGGTGCCGGCAGGCAGGTTGACGGTGCCGCGCACCACCTGGTCGGCCTTGCGGGGGTCAACCCCCAGGCGCAGGCTGACCTCAACGGTCTGGTCGAACTTGCCGGGCGGGAAGCCCTTGAGCAGTTCGATCGCGGTGTCGACCGCAACGGGGTTGTCACGGTCGATCTTCTCTGCGGCGGCGCGATAGGCCTTTCCGTGGGCCATGGTGATCATTCCTCTCTTCGTCGCGACTGGTGGCGACGACGTGGTTTCAACGGGCCGGGCGGCCCTCCCACTGGTGGGTTGGTGGTGCTGGAGCGTCAGTCGACGACGGTGACGCCCATGGAACGAGCGGTGCCCTCAATGATCTTCATCGCGGCCTCAACGTCGTTCGCGTTGAGGTCGGGCAGCTTGGTCTCGGCGATCTCGCGGACCTGCGTCTTGGTGATCTTGCCGACCGGCTTGAGCGGGTTCGGCGCGCCCTTGTCCAGACCCGCGGCTTTGAGCACCAACTTGGCGGCTGGCGGCGTCTTGGTGACGAAGCTGAACGAGCGGTCCTCGTAGACGGTGATCTCAACCGGGACCACTTGGCCGCGCTGCGCCTCGGTGGCGGCGTTGTAGGCCTTGCAGAACTCCATGATGTTGACGCCGTGCTGGCCGAGTGCCGGGCCCACCGGGGGCGCCGGGTTGGCGGCGCCGGCCTGGATCTGCAACTTGATGAGGCCGGTGACCTTCTTCTTCTTGGGGGCCATGTGTCGTTCGAGCTCCTTGCTCCGTAATGACGTGGGGTGGGGTCAGTTCTTCTGGATCTGGCTGAAGTTCAACTCGACCGGGGTCTCCCGGCCGAAGATCTCCACCAGACCGGTGATCTTCCCGGCGTCGATGTTGATCTCCGAGATGGTGGCGTGCAGGGTTGCGAACGGCCCGTCGATCACGGTGACGGAGTCGCCCACCGAGAGGTCGATCTCGGTGACCTTGTTGGCGGGCGCGAGGAGTCCGCCGGCATCGGCCGCGGCCGCGCCACCAGTGGCCTCGACGGCGGTCGGCTCCGGGGCCAGCATGCGCTCGACCTCGAACAGCGACAGCGGCACGGGCCGGTCGGACTGACCGACGAATCCGGTCACCGCCGGGGTGTTGCGAATGGCCGACCACGTCTCGTCCGTGAGGTACATCCGCACCAACACGTAGCCTGGGAACTTGCGCCGGTCAACCTTCTTGCGTTGCCCTTGCTTGATCTCCCAGACCGTCTCCTCGGGCACCTCGATCTGGAAGATGTCGTCCTCGAGGTCCTGCGTTTTGATGACGTTCTCGATGTTGGCGCGCACCCGCTTCTCGTAGCCGGAGTAGGTGTGCAGCAGGTACCAGTCGCCCGGGGCATCCTCGAGTTGACGGCGGAACTCGTCGAGCGGGTCGACCTCCTCGGACTCGGCGATCACCACTTCCTCGATGATTTCGCCGGTGGCCTCGTCCACCACCAACACGTCGGTCACCTCGACCTCGTCGCCCGTTTCGTCGACCTCGGCCATGACTGCGTCCTCGGCCCACGGGTCGGCGCCGTCGTCGGCGAGTTCGTCCGCCGCGATGCTGGTCGGCTCTGTGACACCGGAGTCGGGCACGGGCTCGAACACCACCTCGGTGGGCGTTTCGTCGATCTCGGACACGTGAGTCCTTCCTGGATGGAACGGGCGGGAGTTCTAGCTGTCGAACACGAAGAAGACTGCCCTGGCGAAAGCGAAATCATACGCTGCGAGGATCAGCGCCATGATCACCACGAACACCAGAACGACAATGGTGTAGTTGATCAGTTCGCTGCGGGTCGGCCAGATCACCTTGCGCAACTCGGCCATCACCTGGCGCAGGAACAGCGCGAATCGCGCGAAGATCCCCTTGCGGTCCGGGTCTTTGACCTTCTTCTTCTTGGCGGCGGCCTTGTCGTTGGACTTGTCCTTCGCCGGTGGTGCGGTGTCCTGCGCGTCGTCCTGATCAGGTGATTCGGAGTCGCGAGCATCGTCAGGTGTGCTCACGCCAACTCTCCTTCACATGATCGAAAACGTGTCGCAGGGCCGGAGGGACTTGAACCCCCAACCCCCGGTTTTGGAGACCGGTGCTCTACCAGTTGAGCTACGACCCTACGGTGTCCGAACCGAACGTACGGCGAGGTTTGGGGGCACGCTGACGCTAGCCGGTAGGACACCGGAGATCACTCTACGCCAGCACGAGGAACCGACGACACGCGGGTTAACGTCCAGCCCCTAGCCGTCGGCGCCGCCGATACGGAACAATCGGGGCCATGTCACGAACCGCGCGCATCTCCGCCCGAATCGGTGCCATCACCGAATCCGCCACCTTGGCCGTGGACGCCAAGGCCAAAGCCCTCAAGGCTGCCGGCCGGCCTGTGATCGGCTTCGGCGCCGGCGAGCCGGACTTCCCCACGCCGGACTACATCGTCGCTGCCGCCATCGAGGCCTGCGCCGACCCGGCCATGCACCGCTACACGCCCGCCGGAGGGCTGCCGGCACTCAAGGCCGCCATCGTGACTAAGACCGCGCGTGACTCCGGCTACGTGATCGACGCCAACCAGGTGCTGGTCACCAACGGCGGCAAGCAGGCCCTCTACAACGCCTTCGCCACACTGCTCGACCCCGGCGACGAGGTGCTGCTGCCGGCCCCGTACTGGACCACCTACCCGGAGTCGATCCGGCTCGCCGGAGGCACGCCGGTGGTGGTGCAGACGGATATGGCTGCCGGCTACCTGGCCACGACCGACCAACTCGAAGCAGCCATGACGCCCGCCACCAAGGCGCTGGTGTTCGTCTCGCCCTCCAACCCCACCGGCGCGGTCTATCCGCCCGAGCAGGTGGCGCAGATCGGCCGGTGGGCGGCCGAGCAGGGGTTGTGGGTGATCACGGACGAGATCTACGAGCATCTGGTGTACGGCGACGCCGAGTTCGCCTCGATGCCCGTGGTCGCGCCGGCGATCGCCGAGCGCACGATCGTGGTCAACGGCGTGGCCAAGACCTACGCGATGACCGGCTGGCGGGTGGGGTGGATGATCGCCCCGGCGGACCTGACCAAAGCCGCCACCAATTTGCAGTCGCACGCCACCAGCAATGTGGCCAACGTGTCGCAGCGAGCTGCCTTGGCCGCCCTCACCGGAGGTCTGGACGCGGTCGCCGAGATGAAGATCGCCTTCGATCGCCGTCGCCGCCGCATCGTCGAGCTGCTCGATGCCATCCCCGGCGTGCAGTGCCCTGAGCCGCATGGCGCCTTCTACGCCTACCCAGGTGTGACCGACCTGCTGGGCAAGGAGATCCGTGGCCGCCGACCGCAGACCTCCACCGAATTGGCCGAGGTGATCCTGGACGAGGCCGAGGTGGCCGTGGTGCCCGGCGAAGCCTTCGGCACCCCCGGATTCCTGCGCCTGTCGTACGCCCTCAGCGACGCGGATCTGGAGGAGGGCGTGGCCCGGATGGCCGCGTTGCTGGGCGAAGCCACCGCTTAATCCGCGGAAGGCTCAGAGCGCGCAACCGATCAGCACCGGTTCCGGCACCAGCGTGATCGCGAACCGGTCTTGCACGCCGGCACGAATCGTGCGCGCGAGGTCGAGCAGGTCCTCGGTGGTGGCGGTGCCGCGGTTGGTCAGCGCCAGGGTGTGTTTGGTGCTCAAACTGACCGGGGCGTTGATGGCCCGGGCGTAGCCCTTGCCGAACCCGGCATGCTCGATCAACCAGGCCGCGCTGGTCTTGACCCGACCGTCGGAGGCGGGGAAGGCCGGCGCTCCCGCCGGCACCTCCGCGGTGCTCGCCAGGATCGGGTTGGTGAAGAAGCTGCCCGCGCTCCAGGTGTCGTGGTCCGCAGCGTCGAGCACCATGCCCTTGCCGCGGCGCAGCGCGAGCACGGCATTGGCCACCACTGCGACCGGAGCAGTGGCCCCGACCGGCAGCCCGAGTTTGCCCGCCAGCTCGGCATAACGCAGCGGCGCCGATACCCCAGTCGCGGGCAGCCGAAACGTCACGTTCAGCACGACAAACCGACCGGTCTCCCGCTTGAACCAACTGTCGCGATACCCGAAGCCGCACTCATCGGCGCTCAGCACCAACTCGCGATGCGCCGCGCGGTCCCACACCCGTACCTGAGCGATCGTCTCGGCGACCTCCTGGCCGTAGGCCCCGACGTTCTGGATCGGTGTCGAGCCGACCGCCCCGGGAATACCCGACAGTGCCTCGACCCCGCAGCGCCCCTGACCCACCATGGCGGCCACGAAGTCCGACCACGACTCCCCCGCCGCAACCTCCACCTCATCACCGCGCACGCGAACGCCACGCGAGCGCACGAGCACCACCCGGCCCGGCCAACCCTCGTCGGCGATCACCACATTGCTGCCGCCCGAGAGCAGCAGTACCGGCACCTGGTCGGCGTCGGCGGCCATCACCGAGGAGACGAGCCGCTCCTGCGTGTCGGCGATCACAACGTCGTCGCAGGGTCCGCCCAGCCGCAGGGTCGTGACCTCCGACAGGTGCACGCTCACACCACCCGCGCCGTGGCGATTGCCTGCCCCAGCACCGCCACCCCATCCACCGTGGCGGTCAGATCGAGCCGCGCTCGGCGGGGGGGCAACAGTTCGGCCAACGCGATCTTCACGCCTACCACGACGTCCTCGTCGTCGTCAGGCACCACGACCGGAGCGGTGAAGCGCACGCTGAAGGACTCCCACCAGGTGGGGTCGTTGAGGTAGGTGGTGACCGCCCGCCCCGCCTGCGCCATGGTGAGCATGCCGTGCGCGATCACGTTGGGCAGCCCCACCGCCGTGGCCACCCGTTCGTTCCAGTGGATCGGGTTGAAGTCCCCCGAGGCGCCGCAGTACCGGATCAGATCCGGGCGCCGGAGCGGGAAGTCGCCGACGGCGAGCAGGGTGCCGGGCTCCACCGGCGCGATGGCATCGGCCTGCGTCAGGCCGATGGTCGGGCGCGGAGCCGGTTCGTCCCGGCGCGGCCCGGCGGCGGTGGCTGCCGCCTGGGCACCGAGGCCCGTCCCCCGTGACACCAGCACGGATCGGGTCGTGACCACCGGATCCCCGTCGACGGTGCGAACATCTGACCGCACCGTCAGGAACTCGTTGCGACCGGCGCTGTCGATGGCCTCGATGCTGGCGTGGACTACCACCTCATCGCCGGCGACCAGCGGTCGGATGTACTCGAAACTCTGTTCCCCATGCACCACTCGGGCGTAGTCCAGCCCGATCTCGGGGTCGAACATCGCCTTGTTCATCGCCTGCATCGTGACGATGAAAGGGAAGGTCGGCGGTGCCAGCACATCCCGCAGGCCGTACACACGGGCGGCGCTGACGTCACGGTAGGCCGGGTGGTGATCACCGATCGCGCGGGCGAACTCGCGCACCTTCTCGCGGCCCACGAGGTACGGCTCGGTGATCGGGTAGACCTTGCCGACGTAGGCGGATTTCAAGGACATGCGCGTGCCCCTTCGTGGTTCAGGCCGGCCGCAGGCTGAGGCGCAGCGTCACATGCCGCCGAGTTGGCCCCCGGTGACCGGGATCGTCACCCCGGAAATGAAATCGGAATCCGACGATGCCAAGAACGCGTGCACGGCCGCAATATCCTGCGGCAGGCCCAGCCGACCCAGGGCGATCATCGCCTTGGCCATCTCCCGCATCTGCTCCGGGATGCCGTAGGTCTCGCCGGCCGTCTTGGACTGCGTCAAGCGGGTCTCGACGAAACCTGGCGCCACGGCATTGACGTTGATACCGAATGGGCCGAGCTCACGGGCGAGTGTCTTGGTGACCGCGATCAGGCCGCCCTTGGCCGCGACGTAGTTGACCTGACCGGGGTTGCCCATGAGGGCAGCGACCGAGGAGGTGAAGACGATCTTGCGGTTGTGCCGCGGGTGGCCGA
>JAUPKO010000549.1 GCA_030837395.1 Actinomycetota bacterium
CCGACGTCAATGAAGGCCATCAGCCTGGCCTGACTTCCGAGGAGCGCAGGGAGCTTGCGGACCTACGCCGCAGGAACCGCGTGCTCGGGATGGAGAACGAGATCCTGAAGCGGGCCGCGGCATATGTGGGTGATCGGTGTCAAGTGCCGGTGTCGTCGAGTCGGTCGAGGAGGGTCTGGAACGCGGCTTGACGGGCGGCCTGGCCCTTCTTGCATGCATCGTCATGCTGGGCTTGGAGCGTGGGGCGGAACTCGATGGTGGTCTGGAAGAAGGTGCAGCCTTCGCAGATGATGTCGTAGTGGCAGTCGACCTGCGCGGGCCTGACGCAGTAGCCGTTGCCGAGCAGGCGCTGGTGCTCGGTGCGCAGGTGCCGCATCGCGTTGCCCTCTTCGGTAGCGGGCAGCCGCGCGGGTTCGGACTGGTCGTAGAGGGTCTGGACCTTGGCGGTGACGTTGAAGTACTCCTCGGCGACGACGCGGTCAGCAATGCGGGCATAGACCATCGTCATGGTCATCGTCTGGTGGCCCAGAAGCGCGGCGATCGCTTCCAGGCTCATGCCGCGGTTGATGGCTTGGGTGGCCAGGGTGTGGCGGAGCTGGTGGGGGTGGACATGTCCGATGCCGGCGATCGTCGCTGCGCGCTGGACGGCCTGGTCGACGCGGGAGGGCGGGATCGGTCGGCCGCGGCTGGTGAGCATCAGGTCGCTGGCCTGCCAGTCGGGCCGGGCGGCGATCCAGTCATCGAGGAGGTCCTTCACGGTGGGGTGCAGGGGGACGTAGCGGTCGGTGTGGAGCTTGCCGACCGGGGTGCGCAGCCAGAACGCGGATCCGATCTGGACGACGGCGTCGAGGCGCAGTCCGAGGAGTTCGCCCTTGCGCATGCCGGTGCGGGCGAGGATCTCGATGAGCAGCCGGTCCAGCGGCTCGGGCAGGTTCCGGGCGGCGGCCATGAACGCGGCGGCGGCCGCGTCGTCGAGGAACTTCGGCAGGGGCCGGTCCTTGATCGGCCGGTCGGTGGTGAACACCGGAGGCCGGGCGGGGGCGTCCGGGTAGCCCCATTCGATGATCCGCTCGAAGAATGCCCGCAGGTGTCCCACGCGCATCCCGATCGTGGTCTTCGACAAGGTGGTGATGCCGCGATAGCCAGGGCGTGCGGCGATCGCGGCCTTGTAGCCTTCGATGCAGGCCCGGTCGATGCCGGCCACGCACGTGACGTCCGGGCGGTGCGCGATGACCCAGCCGGCCAGCTGCCGCAGCGTGATGTCGATGGCCGCGACCGATGAAGGGCGCAGGCTGACCGCCAGTTGGTCCAGGTAGCGGGCGACCGTCCCTGCCAGCACCGGCGCGACCGCATGGACCTGCTCCCATTGGATTTCGTGGGTGCTGCGTGCGGCCCATGGCTTGCGCGGCACCGGGGTCGGGCCCTGGCCCCGGTGGAACATCACCGCGTCCAGCCCGAACAGTGGGGTGTTCAGCGTCTTCGGGGCGTGCCCTCGTGCAGCGATGACCGCGGCCCGGAAAGAGTCCCGTGCTGCCGCGTAGGAGCCGGCGCCGAGGGCGGCGACCGGTGTCCCGGCGATCACGGAGATCTGGGAGAGCTTGGACCACATCTTGTCGATCTCGAGGTGGTCGAAGCCCAGGCTCGCAGCCTGCACGTAGAACTCGGCCTTGGTTGCCGGTTCGCGGGCGGCGACGTGCTTGCCCCATTTCGACCGGCTGGCGACGACGTATCCGGCGTCAACTGCAGTCGTAGTCATGACCGCTGCCCAGGACGCGAACGCGCGGACCGGTTCGGCGGCGGCCAACCGGTCGGTGATGGGCGCAGCCCGCCAGCCCGTCACGTCGGCGAACAGTCGCTGGTAGTGAACGGTCGCGAGGCGGCGCTCCTTGAACGCGGCACCGTTCTTGCCGGCGTGCTGGTAGCCCGCCACGATCCCCTCGAACGGGTCAGCCACGCCGGGTCCCGTGCCGACGGCCGGGCTCACCGGATGTCCCCGGTATCCCAGGCGGCGGCGATGACGTCCATCGCCTGCCGATACTCACCGGCCAGCCAGTCCGCCGAGAGGTGCAGGTAGATCCGCGTCGACTCGATCGACGCGTGGCCCGCCTGCGCCTGGATCGCCTCCAGCGCCATCCCGGCCTCCCGCAGCCGGGTGAAGCAGGTATGCCGCAGCTCATGGCAGGTCGCATGCGGCAGCCCGGCCCGGCGCCTGGCTCCCTGAAGGATCTCGTCCGCCCCCGACGCCGACAAGGGCCTGCCTCGGTTCGGGCCCTTCAGCACCACGAACACGCGGTCCGTCGCCGCATCACCAGGGCGCTCCCCGTCGAGGTAGTCGCGCAGCGCCCTGAAGAACGCGTCGTCGACGGGAACGATCCGCTCCCGCCCGCCCTTGGCCTGCGTGATCCTGACCCGGCGGTCTCCTGGCTGCAGGTCACCCAACGCCAGGCCCAGCGCCTCGATACGTCGCAGCCCGCCCAGCACCATCACCAGGACCAGGGCGCGATCACGGTGCGTGCGCAGTGCTGCCAGCAGCGCAGTCACCTCGCCCGGCGCCAGGATCCGTGGTAGCCGCCTCGGCGCGCGGATCAACGGAACGCCACGGGCTCCCGGACGACGCGCGGCCAGGCCGCGCGGGACCGGGTTCACCGGCACCAGGCCACGCGCGGTCAGGTAGGAGAACAGGCCCGAGACGCTGGCCAGTCGCCGCTTGATCGTCGAGGCCGCCATGCCCGACTCCCCATCGGCGATGCGGACCACGTTGCCGCGGCGAGGAGCGCGCTGCTCCACGATGAAGGCCAGCACGTCGGCAGTGGTGACCTCCATGGCGGGCTTGCCGACCACCCGGAAGAAGACGCGCAGGTCGAAGAACACCGCCAGCATCGTGTTCGGTCGACAGCGGGCCGCGACGAACACCAGATACTCATCCAGCAGGTCCTCGCCAAGGCTCGGACGGACATCACCCGTCACGCCGGACGGGTCAGGGACAACGAGCATGAAGGCAGCCTCCGCGGGTCGAGTGGACCCCGGCAGCCAACACCCCCGTCAACAGCCCGAGATCACCCGCATATCAAGACCTACTTCGCGAGGAGAACGTGCTCCCAGTATGAGGTTCCGGCTCGTCCGTGAGCTTGCCGCCGACGGGTTTCCCGTGGCGGTGGCGTGGCGGGTGCTGAAGGTCCCCGCGTCGGGGTTCTACGAGTGGCCCAGTCGCAGGCCCTCGGCCCGGGATGTCGACGATGCGGTCCTGCTCGACCAAATCATCGACATCCATGCCGCTGCCCGGTCCACGTACGGGTATGGGCGGGTCCACGCCGAACTCGTCCTTGGCCGACGCTCGCCGGGAGGACGGCGCAGGGTCGCCCGGCTGATTCGCG
>JAUPKO010000550.1 GCA_030837395.1 Actinomycetota bacterium
CTGCTCCCGCCGCCACCGGAGCCACCACCAGCACCCGGGCCGACCCCGTCGTTGCCGCTGCTACCGCCACCGCCACCACCCGTGGCCGTGACCCCGAAGCCGCTGCTGTCCGTTCCGCTGGTCCCCCGCGCACCCTGGGCCGCCGCGCCGGCGCCTCCTCCACCCACGGTGACCGGCTGGGCGCCCGACACCTGGCTAGGCGATCCCACGTTCGTGCGCACGCCTCCGGCGCCTCCGCCCCCTCCGCCGAGGTTCGCGTTCCCTCGTCCGCCTCCCCCACCGCCGGCGACCACGAGGTACTCGACGTCCATCGTCTGGGCGGGCGTGAACGTGCCACTGGCGGTGAACGTGTGCACGAAGTAGGCGCCGTTCGCGGTGATGGTTCCGCCCGTCGCGTTGCACTGGGGAGAGCCCGGTGCCGCCGCCTCAGCCGCCGGGGCCGGAATCAGGGCGATCGCCATCCCTACCGCGGCCAGCGCGGGGACGACGATGCGCCTGGCAGCCATGACACCTCCGGTGATGCGGCTTGCCCGCGGCAGGCCACTTCATGGTACGCCGGTGGCAGAGCGGTTCGTAAGGCTGCGACGGCCAGCAGACCTATCCTTGCCACGTGAGCGAGCCGGCACTCCCGCAAGGCCAGCCAGGCCCGGAGCTCGATCGGGCCGCCCTTGACTGGCATGGCTCCTTTCCCGGCCTTGGCTCGCTGGACATCCACGCGGACGGCTCCGTGCGCGTCGCCCCCGACGGCGCGGAACGCGAGCGTGAGGCGGCCCTGCGACACGGCTGGGCCGACCTGCTGGCCTTCTCTCAGCTCGGCTTCTCGATGGCGGCAGGTGCGGTGCTGGCACCCGGACCCGACGCCTCGGGCGCCCTGCTCGTCTGCGGTGATCCCCCGGAGGTCGCGGCCGTCGCCCTAGGCCTGACCGCGCACGGCTGGAGCCTCGTGAGCGATCGCCCCACTCCCACGCAGTGGGAGCACGCCGCGCTCGTCGCCCACCCGCGCCCGGCACCGCTCATCGTCGGCAGGCACCTCGCGTCCCTCGCGGGCCGCGACCGCCAGTCCGTCCGAACCGGCTCGGATGCGCTCGCCATTGACGTGAACCGACGGTCCACGCCGGTCCAGGTCTCGGCCATCGCCCGCGTGCAGCGACGCCGCCCCGACGAGGACCGGCTCACCGAGCTCCACGGCCATCGGCGGCTCGAGCGGGCGGCGACGATCATGATCGGCGGTGCACTGTCTGCTGCTGGGGCCGACGCAGATCCGACCGCCGTGGTCGACGAGCACCTTCGCCTCGCGGGCCTCCCGTGGTGCGAGGCCCGCATCGACGAGGACACCCACGACACCGTCGGTGCCCTCATCGCCTGGTGGACTGATCTTGCACGGGAGCCGGCGTGAGTACCGGCCCAGGTCGCACCGTGTGGCTGGCGTCCTACCCCAAGTCCGGCAACACGTGGGTGCGGGCCATCGTCACGGCCCTGGGCAGGCATCCCCAGCTGTTCGGCGTGGACGGACTGTCGTCCGGTGCCCAGCCCCACCACGTCGGCATGGCGCTCAGCGCGTATGGGATCGATCCGCGCTGGCTGACCCCCGACGAGAACGACCAGGTGCGGTCATCGCTCGCCATCATGATGGGCAGGGGCGACGCCGGCTCCGTGCCCGTACTCCGCAAGACCCACGAGCTCTATCGCCCGGGCTCCCCCGGGCGCGAGCCCTTTCCACTGGCTGCGACCCGTGCCGCCATCCTCGTGGTGCGCGATCCGCGTGACGTGGCGTGCTCGTACGCGGCCTTCTTCGGCATCAGCCTCGACGAGGCGATCGCCGCGATGGCCCGCGAGTCAGGCGAGCCCGAGCCGCACCCCGCACGTGCACAGACCGCCCAGCCCTGGGGGACGTGGACGACACATGCCGAGTCGTGGCTCGACGACAGCGTCCCCTTCCCCGTTCACCTCGTGCGGTATGAGGACCTCATCGACGACGCCGTGGCGACGCTGACTCCCGTGTTCGCCGCGGTCGGCCTCGACTGCACCGACGCCCAGCTCCGCGCCGCCGTCGACCTCGCCTCGTTCGATGCGCTGCGCCGGTCGGAGGAGGAGCGCGGATTCCGGGGCACACATCACCGGACCCAGCGCTTCTTCCGCCGCGGCATCGCCGGGGGCTGGCGCCAGGACCTCGCCCCTGAGCAGGTCACCGCGATCGAGGCCGCCCACGGGCCAGTCATGCAGCGGCTCGGATACGCGGCGGAGCAGGACGCGTCCCCGGCGGCCCTGTCGCTGCCCGCCCACCTCGGCATCCGGGTGCGCGAGGGCGCACTGCCCGACGCCCTGCCGGGCTCCACGTCACCTCGCCCGTGGATCCAGGCCACTCCGACGGCAGCACTCGTGCGATTCCGCGGCCGGGCCGGACTGCTCGTCGAGCACGGCACCGACGTCACCGTCGACCGCGGCACGCGGGGCGCCGACGAGGTCGGCTGGATGGTGCAGGGCTGGGCGGTGACCCTGGCCATGCTGCAGCGCGGCCTGCTGA
>JAUPKO010000551.1 GCA_030837395.1 Actinomycetota bacterium
AGAACCTCTTCGACGGCGCCCTGCAATTGGCCGCGAACCGCAAGTTGCTAGCCCCCGGCGGGGAGGACCTGCAACTGCGGCGGCAGGCGTTCGCGGACGAACTGACCGAGGCCGTGCGGCTGGTGCAGGACATCCGGCGGATGGCCAATGAACGTGAAGGACTCGCACAGGAGGATGTCGCATGACCGACCTCAGTTGGCTGCTCGAAGACGTCGCGAACTCGCCCGACGGCCCGCAGGTGGGCGCGTTCTTCGACTTCGACGGCACCCTGATCGACGGGTACTCCGCGAAGGCCTACTTCACCGATCGGCTCAAGAACCGCGACATCGGATTGCGGGAGTTGATCCGCACCGTGGTGGAGAGCGCCAACGTTGAGCGCCGCGGTGCCGACATCTCGCGGCTGATGACGGTGGCCATCGGTGCGCTGGAGGGCCGGACGGAAGACGACATGTCCAAACTCGGCCGCGACCTGTTCGCGCGCAAGATCTCGTCGATGATCTTCCCGGGCGCCCGGGCGTTGGTGGAGGCGCACGAGGCGAAAGGCCACACCGTGGTGATCGCCTCCTCGGCGACGCCGCCGCAGATCATGCCGGCCGCGAACGATCTGGGGATCACGCACATCCTGGCCACCGAATACGAGGTGGACGACCGCGGGGTCCTGACCGGCAAGGTGTCCGGCGACATCCGCTGGGGTGCCGACAAGGCCAAGGCCATCACGGAGTTCGCCGACGCTCACGACATCGACCTGGCCGAGTCGTTCGGCTATAGCAACGGAGCCGAAGACGTGCCGATGCTGGAGTCGGTGGGTCGCCCGCGCCCGCTCAACGCCGACGAGAGGCTTGAGGACATCGCCGACGAGCGCGGTTGGCCGGCCTCTCGCCTGTTCCGCCCCAAGGGCATCGGCCCGCTGGACATGGCGCGCAGTCTGGGGGCCTACGGGGCCCTGGGCTTCGGGGTTGCCGTGGGCGTGGGCTCCGCGTTGGCCAACGGTTCGCGTCGATCCGGTGCCAACCTGGCTGCCGCGGTGGGCTCGGACCTGGCGCTGGCGGCCGGCGGGGTGACGCTGAACGTCATCGGCCAGGAGAACCTCTGGAAGGCCCGCCCGGCAGTGTTCCTGTTCAACCACCAGAGCCAACTCGACGTGCTGATCCTCGGGGCATTGCTGCGTCAGGACTTCACCGGCGTCGCCAAACTCGACCTGTCGCACGATCCGATGTTCGCCCCGGTGGGCTACCTGATGGATGTGGCGTACATCGACCGCGGCAACACCGCGCAGGCGCGCAAGGCGCTGCAACCGGTGGTGGATGCGCTCAAGGGTGGGCGCTCGATCGCGATTGCGCCGGAGGGCACCCGCTCGCCGACCGATCGAATCCTGCCGTTCAAGAAGGGCGCCTTCCACATCGCGCTGCAGGCCGGTGTGCCGCTGGTGCCCATCGTGATCCGCAATGCCGGCGAGCTCATGCGCCCGCACGCGATCTTCATGGCCCCCGGTCGGCTCGATGTCAAGGTGCTCCCGCCGGTGCCGACGACCGACTGGTCCGCCGACGACATCGACCGGCACGTCGATGAGGTGCGCAGCATGTACATCGAGGCGATGGCCAGCTGGCCGCGCTACGTCGAACCAGCAGAGGACTGACGCGCGCAGATGGGCCAGCCCAGGGGGCCAGATGCCGTGGTCGTGCCGCTGACGGCCGCGCTGATCGACGCGGCGATCGCCTGCGCCCGCGAGGTGTGGCCGGCGGCCTACGAGCCGATCCTGCCAGCCGGGCAGGTGGACTACATGCTCGATGCCCGCACGGATCCGTCCGCGCTCACCGAGTACCTCACGGCCCGGGATCGGTGGTACGACCTCGCCCTGCCCGCCGGGGAGGTGCAGGAGTCGTCCGGTGAGGTGCTCGGCTATGCCAGCGCGCGGCTGGCAGACCCGCAGCGGGTGCGGCTCGAGCAGCTCTACGTGGTGCCGCGCAAATGGGGCACGGGCGTGGCGGACCTGCTGTTCGCCGCGGTGCTGGGGCACGCCCGCGCGGTCGGCGCGACCACGGTCGACCTCACGGTCAACCGGAACAACGCCCGCGCGCTGGCCTACTACCGCCGCAACGGCTTCGAACTCAGCGGCGAGGTCGTGGCCGATATCGGCGGTGGCTACGTGATGGACGACTACGTGCTGGCCCGCCCGGTGACGGACCGCTGACAGCCTGACGATTCGGGGGAACCTGGCGATTCGTCCGACCAAGGCCGATGCGGGTGCCCCACACTTCATGCCATGACCGCGACGACACAAGCTTCGAGTCCTACCCGCTCGCCGGCGCCCAAGCGTCGCACGTGGCCATGGATTCTGGGGTCGGTGGTGCTGGTGCTGCTGCTTGCCGTTGCCGGCGGGATCTTCTACTTCTCGAACCTGCTCGGCGACCGGATCAAGATTGCGGCGAATCCGGAGCCCGAGCCGGACGTGACGGTGCAGTCCGTCGAGGGCGCAGCCGTGACCTACACGGTGACGCCGAACGACACCGGCTGGGCCGACTTGGGCCACATGGCCTTGGACATGACCAACGGCGGCTGGTTTCTGTCCGAGGATCCCACCGAAGGCGATCCGGCCACCCGAACTGTCACGGCGCAGTCCAATCCGCCGACGTTGACCCAAGGCGACACGGGCACCTTCGACGGCTTCTACTACTTCGAGAACCCCAAACAGGGCATGGGGCTGGACTACAAGGACGTGAAGTACTCGTCACCGGCGGGCGACTTCGACGCGTGGTTGGTGCCCGGCAACCCGACGGAGAAGACCTGGGTGATCTTCACCCACGGCCTGAACTCCTCGCCGCGCGAGGGCCTGCGCACGCTTGAGACGACCAACAAACTCGGCTACACCACCATGCTCATCACCTATCGCAACGATGCGAACCAGCCGCAGACCGATGGCTACGTGTCGTTCGGCGAGGACGAGTGGCTGGACTTGCAGGGGGCCGTGCAGTACGCCTTGGACAACGGCGCCGAGGAGGTGTTCCTGGTGGGCA
>JAUPKO010000552.1 GCA_030837395.1 Actinomycetota bacterium
CCGGCGCAGTCCCACGCCGGTGACTGGAATCTAACACGGCCAGACGGGCCGACTTGGTCGCTGGCCCGGTATCCTGCAGGTGCCCGGGCACGTGTTCGCGGCACCCGCACGGCCAGTTGGACGCAACGTAACCGGACGACTCCTCAGCGGAAGCGGAGATATGACTGACCCGACCACCACGGTCGATTCCGCCAGGATTCTGCCCCATCGGAGCTTCCTACGACGCCATGGGATGAACCTCCTGCTTCTGGTGACCGACGTTGTGGTGCTGGTCGCTTTGATCCTGCTCTATCGCGAGGTTCACTTCGTGGCCGTCGTGTTCGTGGTGTTGTTGATCATCGGCAACACCCAGGCCGGCATGTACCGCAACCGGTTCACGCTGTCGTTGTTGGACGACCTGCCGGCACTGGCGACCCGCTACGTGCTCGCCGCTGGCGTGACGCTGTTCGTGCTCGTGACGCTCGGCAGGGTCGAGTCCCCTCCCGTGTCGTTGTTCGAGTGGGGCTTCGCTTTCGTGGCCCTGATGGTCGCCAGACTGATCAACTATGCGGTCATCCGACACCTGCGCAGCCACCGCATGTTTGGCAAGCGGACGCTGATCGTGGGGTGCGGGGTGGTGGGCACCTCGTTGGCTTTCGCGCTGCGCCGGGAGCGCCAGTGCGGCCTGGATCCGATCGGTTTCGTCGACTCGCCGCCGCCAGGACTGGTGGGCGACCTGCCCTACCCGCTCATCGGTCCGATCGAGGACCTGCCGGCGTTGATCACCCGGTATCGGGCCGAGGTTGTGTTGGTGGCCTATCCGCACGTGTCCGAACACGCGATGGTGCCGATCATCCGCCTTGCCGACCGACTGCCGGCGAGTTTCAAGATCGTCCCCCGGCTCTTCGAACTGGTGCCGGTCAAGGGCACCATGGACGTGATCTCCGACATTCCGCTGGTGCGTCTGCCGCGCCCGGCCTTCCGGTCGCCGTTCTGGCCGGTCAAGCGGACTATGGACGTTGTACTCTCCGGGCTGGCGCTGATCGTGCTCTCACCGCTGCTGGCGGCGTTGGCGATCATCGACCGGATCGTCGACGGGCCCGGGGTGATCTTCCGGCAGGAGCGGATCGGCGTCGACGGTAAGCCCATCGAACTGCTCAAGTTCCGCAGTCTGCGTCCGGTTGACACCGCCGAGTCCGAGACCAAGTGGAATATCAAGAACGACGACCGGGTCAGCTGGTTCGGCAAATTCCTGCGCAAGAGTTCGCTGGACGAGTTGCCGCAACTGCTCAACATCTTTCGAGGCGACATGTCGATCGTCGGGCCCCGGCCCGAGCGCCCTCACTTCGCCGATCAATTCAGCCAGATGTACCCGTACTACGGCAGTCGCCACCGGGTGCCGTGCGGACTCACCGGATGGGCGCAAATCCATGGGCTGCGCGGCGACACGTCGATCGCCGGCCGCGCTCGCTACGACAACTTCTACATTGAGAACTGGTCCCTGTGGCTGGATGCGAAGATTGTGTTGCGCACCATCAGTAGCCTCACGAAGGGTTCCGGCTGACCTCTGGATCGGCTTGTGGCGCTGATCGCCGCAGCCCGTCGATTATCAGTGCGGTAACCCCGGCGAGGATGACTGCGACTATCACCACGGCACCCAGTACGAGGGTCTTCGAGGTACCCGTGATGCCCCACATAGCTGGGGCCGAGACTGTTACCGCACGCAAGTTGGGGTCTGTCTCGTTGTCGGTGATCACCGTTGCGTGCAAAGATTCGGCCGCGGCCTCCGCCTGCTGCTTGGTGGGCAATTGCACCGACACGAGCAGGTTCAGCGTCTCCGATTGGACGACCGCTTTGAGTCCTGCCGTCACCTCGCTGGGCTCGACTCCGGCGGCAGCGGCCGCAGCGTCCACGGATCCCTTGGACACCACCACTTGTGGGTACCGCTCAACCAACAGGGAAGCGAGGTTCTTGCCCGAGACGCTGTCGTCCCGCGGCAGGAAGGAGATCACGGTGCCCGCGACGTAGGCCGTTGGCAGGGTGAAGGCGACCCAGGTACCAAGCGCCACGACGACCAGGAAGACCGCGGCCGCCGCCCGCCAGTGCCGGGCCACCGCGAAGAGGGCTGGCCGCAGGCCGTCCTCGGCATCCTCGGCGGCCAGCGGCGGCGCTGAGCGACGGCCGGAATCGGTGGCTTCCACGGGGGCCACGATACTTGCGCGACCGCTGATGTGCGAAGCCCGGCACCCGGGCACAATGCCACCATGACCCGGACCGCACGCCGTCGCACCGAATCCCGGCCCGCCGCGCCGCCGTTGGACACCTCGGTGCCGGCGGCGGTGTTCACGGTCGGTGACCACACCTGGGACTACGGGGTGCTGGCGACAGTGCGGTCGCTGGGCCGCCTCGGCGTGCCGATGTACGCCCTTGTCCCGGCTGCGAAGATGCCAGTGCTGTCGTCGCGCTACCTGACGGCGGCGGTAATCGAACCGACGACGGGTGGTGAGTCCGCGGACGACCTTGTCGCAGCCATGCTGCGGACCTGCGATCGGATCGGCCGGCCTGCCGTCGGGATTGCCGGCGACGACGAGACCGCGGTGCTGCTGGCTGCCCGGGCCGCGGATTTCGCCGGGCGCCTGCTGCTGCCCGCGGTGGCACCCACGCTGCCTACCAGCCTCGCGAGCAAATCCGGCCTAGCCACGTTGTGCGACCAGACCGGGACGCCGACGCCCGCGTGGTGCGCTCCTCGGGACTGGCCGGAGGTGGACGCGTTCATCGAGCGGGCGGTGTTCCCGCTGGTCTTGAAGAACCCTGAGCCGTTCAGCCGGTTGGTGTCGCCTGGGGTGGCGCGTACGACTCGGGTGGCGGATGTGACTGAGTTGCGTGAGGTCCTCGCCGAGTGGCGGCCCGGCGATCCGCTGCTGTTGCAGGAGTTCATTCCGGTCGAGTGCAGCGAGGATTGGTACGCCGAGGCGGTGTTCGACGATGATGCCGAGCCCGTCGTGGTGTTCACGGGGCGCAAATTGCGCGCCTACCCGGTCGACACGGGCATTGGCACGCTCTCGGAGGCAGCACCAAACCCGGCCCTGGTCGCCCTTGTGAGGGCGTTTGCGGCCAAGATCGGCTACGCCGGTGTGTGCGATATGGATTGGCGATTTGACCACCGGGACGCCACCTACAAGCTCCTCGACTTCAACCCCCGCAGGGGGGCGCAGTTCCGCCTGTTCCAGACCACCTCGGGGGTGGACGTCGTGCGGGCGCTGCACCTGACCCTCACCGGCCGTCCGGTTCCGCCCGGGGCCCAGATCGACGGGTTGCGCCACGTGGTGGGCCTGCAGGATCAACGCGGCTACTTGGCGCAGCGACGCGCCGGTGGGGCAGCTCAACCGCCGTTCACGCACCGGCCGGTGGAACGTTCATGGTGGGCCGGCGACGACCCCTCACCGGCCTTGGCCTTCACGGCCGACCTCGCCGGGCGTGCCGGCGCCATGGTTCGCGCTCGCCTGGTCAGCCCTCGCACTCGTCCAGGTGCTGACGCTCCCTGAGATCGAGCAGCCAGCCGCGTGGGGTGGCCCTGATATGCCAGCCGTCGCACCAGGCGACGACCTCATCGCCGTTCGGACCGGCCCCGTCCGCCCAGGTCAGGGTGTGCATACCGCCCTGGCGTCGACCATCGGCGTCCGGTCCCGGGCCGAACTCTTGGCCATCGAGGCGCCAGCGCACGTTCGGCGGGTCCGTTTCCGGGTAGTCGATGATCTCCAGCGCCCGGCCGTAGACCCCTGCACAATCCTGCGTGGCGCGCAGCCCCCGCCGGACATCGAGGGTGCCGCCGCCACGGCCGTTGATTACCGAGACCCGAACTGAGGCATCATCGCGGCGCCACCTTCCAGCACTGCGATCGAGGTCGAAGCGCACCACCACCGAGTCAGGGTCCACCCGCGCGTCGGTGCCGAGCACTCCGGTCACCTGCCCACCATCCAACAGCAGAACTGGGTCGGCCAGGTGTGGCGGCAGCGGGGGTAGGCCCTGGGCCGGCCGCCATGGCGCGCCGAGGCGATCGAAGGTATACACGGGGTTGTGGGCGGCGCAGGTCTCCACCGTGCCCAGCCAGCCCTGGGCCGTCCGATAGGTCTGCGGGTACGACAAGTGATGTCTGGTGCGCAGCAGAATCCCGTGCGGCGCGACATCGTCGCCGATCACTTCCAACAGTCGGATCGCGCCCCGCCCGACGGCCATATCCAACTCCTCGACCAGCATCCAGGCGCGACCTTCGTCCACGACGACGTGGGGATCTGCCCAAAAGTTGTCGTTGGGGGCTGAGCGCCAGTGCAGCGGGGCGGTAAGACGTGCTGACGGACGCCACGTCTCCACTGGCAACCGGGCCACTTGCCACTGCCGGGTGGTCAGCACTCGCCTGGCAAGCCTCCCGACGAACCGTACCGACGCAGCGGCATCTGCCCCCCAG
>JAUPKO010000553.1 GCA_030837395.1 Actinomycetota bacterium
CATCGGTCAGCGGGCGGGCCTTGCCGACCAGAGGGATATGGCCTCGCGATGAGCGGTGGCACGAGGCCGATGAACGGCGCTCGGCCCGGCGCGCACGGTGCCTCGTAGCATGGGTGCGGCCTGGAGTTGGGGTACCCGCTATGTACCCCAACTCCAGGCCGCGTTCACTCAGGCACCCGCTATGTGCCCGGCTCCGATGCTCTGTTCAGTTGTGGACGTGCAGCCGGTGCTGGTTAGGCGATGGCGGCGTGGGTGAGGCTCTGCTCGATCTCCTCGTCAGTGGTCTTGTTGCGCGACTTGAGCGCGGTGACCAGGAAGCCCGACAGCACCGTGCCGGCGATGATGGCCAGCAGGTACATGAACGGGTTGGAGATCAGCCCGATCACCCAGACGCCACCGTGCGGGGCGCGCAGTTCGCTGCCGAACGCCATCACCAGGGCGCCGGTCAGGGAGCTGCCGACCATGAGCGAGGGGATGACCCGGAAGGGGTCGGAGGCGGCGAACGGGATGGCGCCTTCGGTGATGAAGGAGGCACCCAGCAGCCAGGCGGCCTTGCCGTTCTCGCGCTCGGCGTCGGTGTAGAGCTTGGGGCGCAGGACGGTCGAGGACAGGGCCATCGCCAGCGGCGGCACCATGCCGGCGGCCATCACTGCGGCCATGATCTGCAGGGCCGCGCCGTTGTTGTCGGAGATCGCCTGGGTGAGGTTCAACGTCGCGAACACATAGGCCGTCTTGTTGACCGGGCCGCCCATGTCGAAGGCCATCATCAGGCCGAGGATGGCGCCGAGCAGGATCGCGTTGGCGCCGGAGAGGCCAGACAGCCAGTCGGTCAGGCCGGACTGCACGGCGGCCAGCGGCTTGCCCAGGATGGTCAGCATCAACACACCGTTCAGGAAGGTCGCGACCAGCGGGATGATCACCACCGGCATCACGCCGCGGATGGCGCTGGGAACCTTCAGACCAGCGAGCCACTTGGCGATGAAACCGCCGGTCAGACCACCGATGATGGCACCGAGGAAGCCCGCACCGATCGAGCCTGCCGCGACACCGGCGACGAAGCCGGGCACCAGACCTGGTCGGTCGGCGATGGCATAGGCGATGAACCCGGCCAGGACTGCGTTGAGGAATCCGAACGCCACCGCTCCGAGGATGAACATCAACCCCGCCCAGTCGTTCAGGCTCAGGATGCTGAACTGGTCGATGAATCCCGGGACGTCGTCGTTGACCTTGACGATCTCAAAGCCGCCCAGCATGAAGCTCAGGGCGATCAGGATGCCGCCGCCAGCCACGAACGGGATCATGTACGACACACCGGTCATCAGGTAGCCGCGCAGCCGCACGCCCCAGTGGCCCTCCTCCACCTTGGTCGCCATGCCACCTGTGGCTGCCCCGCCACCCGCCGCCGGTACTGCGGCCGGGCCCGCGGCAACTGCGGCTTCCGCCTCGCGCACGATGCCCGCGGAGTCGTTGATGGCGCGCTTCACACCGACCGACACGGTGGGCTTGCCGGCGAACCGGGCCCGGTCGCGCACCTCGACGTCATTGGCGAAGATCACGCCGTCGGCGGCCGCGATCACGGCCGGGTCGAGTTTGGTGTAGCCACCGGACCCCTGGGGTTCGATGGCGATCTCGTGGCCGGCGGCCTTGGCGGCCTGCTCCAGCGCCTCGGCGGCCATGTAGGTGTGGGCGATACCCGTGGGGCACGAGGTGACGGCCACGAACTTCAGCGTCCGGGTGGGCGCCGCAACGGTGGCGGTGCCGGCATGGGTACCTCCGGTCGCGGTGGCTGCCGCACCCGCGGTGGCTGCTGCAGCGGCTGTGGTCGCGGCTGCGGTGGCCCGGGGTGCGGTGGCCGCGGCGGGGGTCTGCGGAGCCGCCGCGCCGTTGATCGTGTCGACCACGACTTGCGGATCGGTGGCGGTCAGCAGTGTCTGGCGGAATTCGGGCTTCATGAGCGCCCGGGAAAGGCTCGCCAGAATCTGCAGGTGCTCGTCGCCGGCGCCGTCGGGCACGGCGATGAGGAACACCAGGTTGGCCGGGCCGTCAGCGGCGCCCCAGTCGATTCCGGCGTCGGAGCGGCCGAACACGACTGTAGGCTCGGCTACGCCGGTGGAGCGGGCGTGGGGGATGCCGATGCCGCCCTCGATGCCCGTGGCCATGAGCTCCTCGCGAGCCGCGACATCGGCGCGCAAGGTGGCGGGGTCGGTGGCGCGACCGGCGGTGGCGGCGGCCGCGACCAGGCGGTCGACCGCGGCGTCCTTGGTGGTTGCCGAGCCGTCGAGCGACAGCTCGACCAGGTCGGTGGTGATCAGTTCCATGGTTCTTCCTTCGTGTCGGTGGAGCGGGGGTGGGAGTACTGCTGTCGAGCTCTTTCGATTCAAGATGTGGGTCATACGGCTGCCGGTTCGATGGCGGTCACCTCCACCGCACTCGGATCGATCAGCGCCACCGGCGGCACTCCGGTGCCGGGGGTCTGCACAGCCGCGGTGGCCCAGGCGACTCCGGTGCGCAGCGCGTCGGGGCCGCTGCCGCCGCCATGGAGGAAGCCGGCCAACAGGCAATCGCCGGCTCCGACAGTGCTCTGCACATCGACGGCCGGCCCGGTGGCCAGCCACGTGCCCACGGAATCCACAAGCACGGCACCGTCGCCGCCCAGACTGCAGATCACGGCGTCGGCGCCGCGTCGGCGTGCTTCGTGGCAGCCTGCGAGCACCTCGTCCATGGAGGTCAAGTCGGTGCCGAGGATTTCGCCGAGCTCCTCGGCGTTGGGCTTGATCAAGTCCGGCCTGGCCGCCAGCCCGTCGGCCAGCGCGGGGCCGCTGGCGTCGAGTGCGAACTTGGCGCCAGCACTCCGGGCGACTTCGGCCAGCCCGGTGATGATGGTGGCGTCGAGGTCCGGCGGCAGGCTGCCGGCGACGACCACCCAATCGTCGAGGCTGGTGAGATCGGCGACGGCCGCGATGAGGGCCTCGATTTCGACGCTCGTCAGCACCGGACCCGGCTCGTTGAGTTTGGTGGTCGTTCCGTCGGGTTCGACCACCGCCACGTTGGCGCGGGTGCGACCGGCGATGGCGATCGCCAGGTGGGGGATGCCCTGGTCCTCCAGCAGTGCCACCAGGCCGCGACCGATCGATCCACCGGCGGGCAGCACCGCGATGCTGGCAGTGCCGGCTGCGGTGAGGAACCGGGTGACGTTGACGCCCTTGCCACCCGGGTCTTCGAGCGTCTCGTCGGCGCGCAGGACTTCGCCGCGGAGCAGCTGCGCCACCGCGAGGGTGCGGTCCAGGCTCGGGTTGAGCGTGACAGTGATGATCATGCGAGTACCACCTTGGGTCCGGCCGCGGTGAGGTCCGCCACGGCGTAGTCGGGCAGGGATGAGTCGGTGACGATGGCCTCGAGGTCGGCGACCTCGGC
>JAUPKO010000055.1 GCA_030837395.1 Actinomycetota bacterium
GTTGGCTTCTGGTGGGCGACCGTGTGCACGCTGGGTCGCCCGTGCGGTCCATCGGCCCTACCCCGACACCGGGTCCGGACGTAGCCTGGAATCAGGTGATCACCATGGCCTCCACCGACCGCAACCCCTTCGGCCCGGGCACCGCGCACCTCACTCTCGTGAGCGGCGCCGCGTCCGACTACGACCCCCTGCTTGATGCCATCGGCGACGCACCCCTCGTGCTCATCGGCGAGGCCAGCCACGGCACCCACGAGTTCTATCGCGAACGCGCGCGGATCACCCGTCGGCTCATCGACGAGCGGGGGTTCCACGCTGTGGCCATCGAGGGCGACTGGCCCGATGCGGCCCGGGCCGACCGCTTCGTCCGGCAGTTGCCCCCGCCACCTGGACTGATCATCGTCGGCGCCCACACCCAGCCCGAGCCACCCGATGCCACCGCCCGAGATGCTCTGTCGGGCTTCCGCCGCTTCCCCTCCTGGATGTGGCGCAACGCCGACGTCGCCCGCTTCATCGAATGGCTGCACGCGCGCAACGCCGCCGAACGATTCGGCCAGCGCCGCGTCGGCTTCTACGGCCTGGACCTCTACAGCATGCGCTCGTCCATGGACGCCGTCGTCGACTACCTCTCCCGGGTCGACCCGGCGGCCGCCCAGACCGCCCGGCAGCGTTACGCCTGCTTCGACCAGGTGGGCATCGCCGATCCCGAGAATGTCGGCCAAGAGTATGGCTTCGCTGTCACCCGCGGCGGGCTCGACCCTTGCGAGGACGCGGTGATCGCCGAGCTCCTCGACCTCGCGGCCCGCCGCTCGGCCTTCCTCTCGCTCGACGGGCAGGCGGCCGAGGACGCCTACTTCGACGCCGTCCGCAATGCCGAACTCGTGCACGACGCCGAGGTCTATTACCGCGCCATGTATCACGGTCGCACCTCGTCGTGGAATCTGCGCGACAGTCACATGGTCGCCACCCTGGCAGCGCTGCGCGAGCACCTCGGGACGCGCGTCGACACCCCCAAGATCGTCGTCTGGGAGCACAACTCGCACGTTGGAGACGCCCGTGCCACCGAACTCGGCGGCCCCGAGCGTCCAGGTGGGCTGCGGCAGCACAACGTCGGCCAACTCGTACGCGAGCGGTGGCCCGGCGAGTCCTTCATCGTCGGCCTCACCACCAGCCACGGCACCGTCACCGCGGCCTCGGACTGGGGCGGGCCGATGCAGCGCAAGGTAGTGCGCCCGGCTGGACCGGACTCGTTCGAACATGCCCTCTCGCGATGGGGCGTGCCCGCCTTCGTCGCCCTGACCGGTCAGGGACCGCTGTCGCCGGACGGTGCGGCCTCCCCCGGACAGACCATGCTTGAGCGGGCCATCGGTGTGATCTACCGGCCCGAGACCGAGCGCATCAGCCACTGGTTCGACGCCCGGATCCACGAACAGTTCGACGCCCTGCTGCACCTGGACCGCACGTCGGCGCTCGAACCGCTCGATCGAACCGCCAGGTGGGACCACGGCGAACCGCCGGAGACCTACCCCAGCGGGTTGTGATGGCGCGGCGCAGGTGCCGACCCATGCAGCCGTCGACGCGGCGGCGGGTACCAATCAGGAGGAGCAACATGTTCGCTGACAGAGCCGACGCGGGTCGGCAATTGGCGCGGCATCTCATCGGATTCGCCGCGCAGCATCCCGTGATCCTGGCCCTCCCCCGCGGCGGGGTGCCGGTCGCGGCCGAGGTGGCCCGGGCGTTGGGGGTGGCCGACCTGGACGTGCTGGTGGTGCGCAAGATCGGTGCGCCATGGAACCCCGAGTACGGTCTCGGCGCGGTCGGTGAGGGTGACGTGGCTGTGATCGACACCCGTCGGGCGGCCGAGGCAGGCGTGGACGAGGCGACCTTGGCGCGCGTGCGGGCGAAGGAGGCGGCCGAGGTACTCCGTCGCGTGGCCCGGTACCGCGCCGGACGTCCGGCTGCCGAGGTGGCGGGGCGGACGGTGGTGCTCGTGGACGATGGCATCGCCACGGGCTCCACGCTGCTCGCCGCCGTGGCGCTGTTGCGTGGTCGGGGTGCGGGCCGCGTGGTGGTGGCTGCCCCCGTCGCGTCCGACTCCAGCGTCGCAGCGTTGCGCCGGGTCGCGGATGAGGTGCTCGTGGTGGAGGTGCCGCGGGACTTCCGCGCGGTCGGGGTGCACTACCGCACCTTCGACCAAGTCACCGATGCTGAGGTGATCGAGGTGCTGGCACAGTTCCATGCCGACGCCCCGGCGGCTGGGCAGGCTCCACCGACGGCCGGGCATCGCACGCATGGAGTCCCGTCACCGGGTGACGCGACGGCCTCCGAGCCACCGTCGTCGGTGGACGCCGAGGTGTCGATTCCGGTCGGTCGGGTGCACCTGCCGGGCCACCTCAGCGTGCCCGCGGATGCCGCCGGCGTGGTCATCTTCGTGCATGGCAGCGGCTCGAGCCGACTGAGCCCGCGCAACGTCGCCGTCGCCCACGACCTGCAACGCCGCGGCCTGGGCACTCTGCTGTTCGACCTCCTCACCCGGGCCGAGGCCGACGATCGGCGCAACGTGTTCGACATCGACCTGCTCGCCGACCGCCTGCTGGGTGTCACGGATTGGCTTCGGGACGACGCCGGCGTCGGCGAGCCCCGGACCACGCTGACCCACACTCTGCCCATCGGCTACTTCGGTGCCAGCACCGGCGGAGGGGCCGCCCTTGTGGCCGCGGCACGCTCCGCCCGACCCGTCGCCGCGGTGGTCTCGCGGGGCGGCCGGCCAGACCTCGCCGACGGCTATCTGCCCCGGGTGACGGCTCCCACTCTGCTCCTCGTCGGCGGACGCGACGCACAGGTGCTCGACCTCAACCGGCAAGCGCAGGCGCGGCTGACCTGCCCGAACGAGCTTGTGGTGGTGCCGGGCGCGACGCACCTGTTCGAGGAGCCCGGCACGCTGGAGCAGGTGAGCAGGCTGGCTGCGGACTGGTTCGCCCGCTGGTTCACCTGAGGGGCCTCGCGTCCTCTCGGTTCGCGCGACCTTCTCACTCCGGCCGCCTGGCCTGCGGCGGCAGCATGCGATCGCCATGTGCCACCTGCCCCTCCGCAGCCTGTGGATGAGCGATGCGCAGCCGTTCAGTTCCGGCGTAGCGTTATGCCCATGGTCAAAATCGCCTACATCGACGACATGCCCGACGCTGACGAAGCCTTCATCCGTGCTCACCGTGACGAACTCCTTGAGCTCGCTGCAGAGCTGGGCCTCACAGACCTTCGAGTCGGTGAAACGGGGCGGATGGTGGGCACTGCGACCCCCGATGCTGTCCCACTGGCACAGTACGAATTCTCGGCCCGCGCCAGTTCTCGACTGGAACACATCGTCCGTATGTATTCAGGCCGCGTCACCTCAAACCCTAAGTCGAGCGAGGATCTGCGAAAGGCGATGCCACTGTGACACGACGGCACCGACTCCTGCTGGAGATGGACCAGGCGGCCGTCCGACTGGGGGATGTGACGGGCAAGGGGGACCTTCGAAGGTTCGATGACGACCTAGTCTTCCGCTACGCGGTCGCATACTTGTGGCTGCGCCTCACCGAGCCGGCAACCCAACTGCTCGCTCGACGACTTGTCGATGGCGATGCGCTTCCACGTTGGTCAAAACTGCCATTCATCCGCAACTCTCTGGCGCACGACATCGACGAGGACATCGACTACCCCCAACTATGGGAGTCAGTACCCGATGTCATTGAGTACATCGAGCCGGATGTTGCGGCCCTGCTCAGCGCGTGACCCTCAGCCCGCGGTCATCACCCGATTGCCGCCGGCGGCCTTCGCACGGTAGAGCGCGGTATCGGCTTCTGCCACCATCTCGTCCAAGTTGGCGTTGGTGCCCTTGGTCGCCACCCCGATGCTGATCGTCGCCTGCAACGGCAACTGCGACTCCTTCAAGGCGTCCCGCACCACTTTGCGCAGGCGCTCGGCGATGCGGCCCGCCTCCTGCGGTGTCGCCCCGGGTAGGACCAGCGCGAACTCGTCACCACCGAGGCGCGCCGCGAAGTCCTGATCACGTTTGGACTGCATGAGGGCCTGCCCCACTGTGGCCAGCACCATGTCGCCAGCGGGGTGCCCGGCGGAATCGTTGATGCCCTTGAAGCCGTCCAGGTCGATCATCATCACAGCGCCGCTGGGCTGGTCCAGAGTGCCCCATGATCGGCTCACGACATGGTGGAAGCCGCGCCGATTGAGCAGGCCGGTGAGGGGATCCTGCAGCGCGGCTTTGCGCAACTCGAGCTCCGCCAGCGTCCGCGCGGTGATGTCCCGCTCGATCGCCGCGAAGTGGGTGATGGTTCCGGTCTCGTCATGCAGCGGGAAGATTCGGATGTCCAACCAATACGGGGTGCCATCCTTGCCGAAGTTGAGGATCGCACCGTGGAAGTCGCTGTGGGCCTCCAGCAGTTGGCGAATCTCCGCGGTGGTCTGGCGGTCCGTCTCGCCCCGGCGCTGCAGGAAGCGCGGGCTGCGGCCCATCGCCTCGTCGGGGGTGTAGCCGGTGAGTTCGGTGAACGCCTTGTTGACGTAGACGATCCGCGGTCCGGGTTCGTCCAGCGGCTCGGCCTCGGTGACAAGCACGACATCGCGGGCGTTCTCCACCAGCTGCCGGAACTCGTCGGCCTTCAGGGGCAGCACGGGCGGCAAGGTCATGGTCCATGGTGACGCACACGGCACGGCGGTGTCCCGCCCGGTTCGCCACCCGGTGAGCCCCGCGGGGTGCCGGCCAACCGACTGCGTGCGCGGACGGGCCGACCTTACCGATGACCGTGCCCGCCTCGTGGCTGCACGCGCAGACGTGTTGCCCGTAGCATCGCCAGCGTGGATTCGAATCTCACCGAGGCGCTGGCGGACCAGCGGATTCTGCGTTACCTGTGGGTGGACAACGCCAACGTGGTGCGAGCCAAGGGGGTTTACCTGCCGACAGTGCGGCGGGGCCTCGCGGCGGACGTTGCAGCGGCGCCTGCGGCGGCTGCGACACCGGAAGTTGTGGATCCCTCGACCGGCGATTCGACCCTACGCGATCGGCTCAACCGGGCCGTGACGATCTCCCAGGCGCAGTTCGCGCTGCCGGTCGTGGCGGACGCTGTGGTCGCCGAGGCTGGCCTGCTGCCCACGCATGATGTGTGGCTGGTGCCGGACTGGGAATCGTTGCGTGCCCTTCCGTACGCCCCCGGTCATGCGGCCGTGGCCTGCGACGCGTACGACGGTGAGCAGCCGTGGGACCACTGCCCGCGCGGGTTCCTGCGTCGCATGGTGGCGCGCGCCGAGGCTGCGGGTCTTCACATGCGAGTGGGGGTGGAGTTCGAGTTCGTGCTGCTCGACGGTACCGCCGCCGAGGCCGGGCGGGCTGTGCCCGCCGACGCCACGGTCTTCGCGCAGGACTCGGCCCTCGACCGGCATCAGGGGCTGCTCGACGGCATCACCGCAGCCCTCGCCGCCCAGGGGGTCGAGGTCGCGCAGGTCCACGCGGAATCCGCGCCCGGGCAGCTCGAGGTATCGCTTGGTCACGTGGCACCGCTAGCCGCGGCCGACGCCATCGTTATGGCCCGACAGACCATCCACGCCGTTGCCCGTGCGCACGGACTGGTGGCCACGTTCCTGCCCATCGTCGACCCCGCGGCAGGCGGCTCCGGTATGCACGTGCATCTGAGCATCACCGGCGAACCGGAAGATGGCCTAGGAGTCAACGGCGCGTCGTTCATGGCCGGAATTCTGGAGCACCTGACGGGTCTGCTGGCCGTCACCGCACCGACACCCATGTCGTTTGCCCGCTTCCGTCCGCACTTTTGGGTCGGGGCCTTCCTGGGTTGGGGCGTGGGCAACAAAGAGGTTCCGCTGCGGGTGGTGCCGGGCCGGTCGGGAGCGCCCCGCGATGTGGAGTTCAAGGCCATCGACGCGACCGCCAATCCGTATCTCGCGCTGGGATGCCTGCTGGCGGCGGGTGTAGCCGGAGTCGAACATGGCACGGTGCTGCCGACGGCGGTTGAGGGGGACCCAGGTCTGCTCAGTGCTGGTGAGCGGGCGGCACGCGGTATCGCGCCGATGCCGACCGATGCGCAGGAAGTTCTCGACGCCCTGGCCGCGGACAGCGTCCTGAGCGGAGCGATGGGACAGGTGATGATGGCGGCGTACGTGGCGGTCAAACGGGCCGAGTCGGCCGAACTTGAGGCGATGGACCCCAGCGACCGGGTGGCCTTGCTGCTGGAGCGGTACTGACCTGCAGTGCAGTGCCTCTGACTTGCGGTGCAGTGCCCCTGACCTGCGGTAATGAGTGGAGCGGGTGACGGGAATCGAACCCGCACTGTCAGCTTGGGAAGCTGATGTTCTGCCATTGAACTACACCCGCG
>JAUPKO010000554.1 GCA_030837395.1 Actinomycetota bacterium
ACGGCCACACCCCCATGGCACCGCCAGTCCACACCGAACCGGCCGCATCCGCCGGCCTGCCCTGCCGTCGACCGATCCCACCCACCGGAGGCATCGTCATGAAGTCCAAGATTCTCGCTGGAATCGCCGCCGCTACCCTCATCCTGATCATCGGGTCCGCCACCCTGCTCGGCGTCATCGGCGCCGGGCTCGTCGTAGCCACCTGCGATCATCCTCCGGCACTGGCCTCGGATGACCAGCCATCACGCCCCTCCAGCACCCACACTGCGGAACCTGCGACACACTGGCGCGAGGTCGGGACCTGGACCAGCCAGCAGGTCGCCAACGCAGCCACCATCCTGTCCGTCGGCCAACACTCCGCAGTCCCGGTCCGCGGATGGGTGATCGCGATCGCAACAGCCATGCAGGAATCTCGGCTCCGCAACCTGCCCAACGGCGACCGTGATTCTCTCGGGCTGTTCCAGCAACGCCCGTCTCAAGGCTGGGGAGACACCCCAGCCGGTCCCGGCGACACGCGAATCCCGGCCCAACGGATCCTCGACCCCGCCTACGCCGCCACCCGGTTCTACACCGCCCTCACCGGCATACCCGGCTGGCAGAAACTCCCCCTGACCGTCGCCGCCCAAGCCGTGCAACACTCAGGATTCCCCGACGCCTACGCAAAATGGGAACCCGAAGCCCTCGCCCTCGTCGAGACCGTCGGATCCGTCCTGACCGGATTGCCCGCAGACGAGTACGCACACTGGGTCAGCGCGTGCGTCGCCCTCGGTACTGACGGGCACTCCCCCGGCATCCCGACCGACCTGCCTGCGGGCTTCTCCGTGCCTGCGAGCGTCTCACCGGCAGTGCGTACAGCGATCGGTTGGGCGCTGGCCCAACTCGGCACCCCTTACTCCTTCGGCGGGGACTGCACCGACGCCCACGGACGTGATCCCGCCCACCAATGCGACTGCTCCTCCTTGACCCGCTCGGCCTACCTGGCAGCCGGAGTCACCATCCCCCGCACCACCGTCGAACAGTCCCGCATCGGCGTCCCCATCCCCGACCTCACCCAGCTACGACCCGGCGACCTCGTGTTCATCCCGGGCGCGGACGGCACTCGCAGCGCCCCCGGACATGTCGGCATGTTCCTCGGCGACGACCGGATCATCGAAGCGCCACACACTGGGGACCGCGTCAAACTCGTCTCACTCCAGCAATGGACGCCCTTGATCACCCACCTGCGCCGCGTGATCAACTGACGTCGCATGATGTCGCCGTCGTCGTGGCTGAATGTCCGCCGACAGCAGGTGAGCCGAATGTACGGCGCCACGGAGAGACGCCAACTCCCTATACAAAGGGGCCTTTTTGTCGTTTTGACGTCACCAGTCACCAGGTCGACCAAGGTAGACGGTCGGCAGCCCCGTCCGTCCCGACCCGCCGAATCGCGATCAGAAATCGTCCACAGAGGAGTAGTACAGGCAAGATGGGGGCGTGTTCGTCGTCCGTGCGACCAAGAAGCTTCGCGACCGGCTTGGCCCAGTAACCCTTCAACCAGGAGACGCTCCGACGACGCGGCTGGGCGAGTGGTACGCCACAGTCTGGTTCTGGAACCCCCAGCTCGCACTCTTCGTCAACGAGGCGACGCTGCTCCCCGTGGTGATGCCTCTGGCCCCTGCGGCCACGCTCCTGAGGCGGTTCCCCGACCACCTGCGCCAGGTGCTCGTCGCGCACGACGTGCCCCCGGCGTTCATCACCGACGAACTGGCCCACATGCGCGAAGCGCGGCTGGCGCCGACGGCCAGTCGCAGTGTCTTGGGCATCATGAACGAGTTCACCTTCATGGCGGAGAACGCCCGAGCGGACTCCCTGCCCTTCGATCCCACCGACCTGATGACCCTGTCGAAGTGGCTCGCCAACACGCCCTGCAGTCCGCTGTTCACACGTCATACGACCCCGGCCGGCGAGCTGGAAGCCCTTGTTCTGCGGTAATCGCACGCCATTCTGTCGGGTAGCCCGGAGGAGTCTCGCCCCCGGGCTCCCACAGCTCCCTGGGGCTGGGCGAGAAGCCGGTCGCCTCGAGGTCGATGACGGCGAAGGCCAGCCGTGTAGCGCCAACCTCACGTTTGAGGGTCGAAGTCGGATTGATCTGCTCCCGAAGAGCTCAGTCGTCGATCTGTCCGGCGACAGCAGCTCGTAAGCCTCGCAAGGCATCGAATGCGGCCGGGACGTCGAGGCTGCGGGCGGCACAAGCAGCGTTGAGGAGATCGTCGCCGAGGTAGTGGTCGTACTTGTCCTCGGTCCTATTGCCAACCACGGAGGCGAGATCGAGCGGATCTGGCGGCTCGTCGCCAAGGATCTTGTCGAGATGGTCGAGAAGATGCGCCGGATCGGTGTTGCTAACGGTGACGGTGGCGCTCTGAGCGTAGGCGTCGAGGCCGTGCCTGGTCAGGATCACCGCGATGGTCGCCAGGGTCCTGTCGCCTCGCCAGGGGAACAGGATGGTCTGTGTCCCGTCCGTGAGAGGGTGTTACGTGATGTTTTAGGTTGGTATGTACAGTTGTGCCAGTAAGGATCTTGTTGTGGGGGCTTGTCGTCTGTCGTGTATGCGGTGAACTGGAACGTATGGGTGA
>JAUPKO010000555.1 GCA_030837395.1 Actinomycetota bacterium
CACCGAACCAGAACCAGGACTCTTCATCTCGAACAGTGCGAATCGGCAATAACATCTCCTAACACCCTCTGAGAACAGGTCGGGTGGCAAGGCCCCAGCGGCGGAAGAAGTCGCGGCCTTCGTCGAGGAGCCGTTGGCCGGTGGCGTCGAGGTAGGCGGGCACGTCGGTGTCCTGGTAGCGGGCGAGCATCCTGGCGCGGACCTCGTCGGTGACCGTACAGCCATCCCCGCTGACGCGGTGCGGCCGCCCGCCGGAGGAGCGAGTGAGCTCGATGACCTTCTGGCGGTCGTCGACGGCGATGATCTTCCAACGTCGTCCGGCGAAGATGAGCATGCTGCCGGTCAGAAGGGGGAAGGCGATCGGCAGGGTGCCCAGGGTGCGGCCTTCAGTGATCAGGCGGTATTCCTCCAGGGTCCAGAAGACCGCGTAGAAGGAGTAGTGGTTGATCAGCCGTTCTCCGGTAGAGCCGGGCAGCAGCAGCCCGTCCCCGGCCTGGGTCAGTAGCTCGGCGCTGCCCATGTCGCGCAGGAGCTGCACGAACATCGCCGGAGTGACGGCAGAGAACGGCCCCTGAGTGCACAGGCTGCGATAGGCGTCGGTGGGCAGGAGGCCGCCATGTTGGGCCGTCATGGACAGAATCTGCTGGATCAGGGTGGACAGGTGCAGGTCGGCGGTGTCAAGCGGTTCGAACCATGACTGCAGCAGCAGGTCCACCATGGCGACGGTCTGCAGGAGGTGGCAGCGCAGGGTGTCCACCGGGGACAGCTGCGGGGTCAGCTCAGGTTCGCTGATGTACACCCGCAGGGTCGCGGCCTCGCCCTCCCGCCGACCGGACCGGCCCAGCCGTTGCCGCAACGCGGCCACGGACGGAGGCGCTCCGAGCTGCGCGACGGAGGCCGCTGACCCGATGTCGATGCCGAGCTCCAGGGTCGATGTGCAGATCGCCGTGGTGGGGTGCCCAGCGTCCCGAAGCCGCTGTTCGACGTCCTCCCGGAGTCCGCGGGACAAACCTCCATGGTGAGGGACGAACTCGTTGGGGACCCGGGCGTCGTCCGACAGGCGGGTGAGCCGGTCGGTGAAGGCCTCGACCTCGGCTCGGCTGCCGGCGAAGACCAGATTGGTGGTTCCCCGGAGCACCCGGAATAGATGGCGCGAGATCTCGGTGACGGTCTGGTCGTCCGTGTCCTCCGCATCGTCCCCGTCAGGGTGGGGACCGTCGGTCGAACGCTCTGTCGGCCTCACCTGGGACTGGAGGTAGCCGCGTACTTGAAGCCGCAGCTCGGCTGAGTCTCCGGCTTCCGCGATGACGAGGACGGTATCCGGACGGTGGGGGCGCAGGTAGCGTTGCGCCTGAGTCATGTCTCCGAGCGTGGCGGACAGGCCGATGCGTGGGGTTCTGCGACGGACGGCGAGGTCCAATCGGTGCAGCAGGGACTGCAATTGCGCGCCGCGGGGAGTTCCGAAGAAGGCGTGCATCTCGTCGATGACGACGTAGCGCAGGCCCGCGAACAGGTGTGGCACAGCGGTACCACGGTTGACGAACAAGGCTTCCAGCGACTCCGGGGTGATCAGCAGGATGCCGTCGGGGTTCTGCAGGACGGTGGCCTTGCGGGAGGCCGCGACGTCGCCATGCCACCGGTGCACCGGGATCCGGAGGTGCTCGCACAGCGCGTCGAGCCGACCCCACTGATCGTTGATCAGAGCCTTGAGTGGGCTGATGTACAGAACCTTGATCCCGGTGGCTGTGGCTGCCTGCGGTTGCAGGAGCGCCGTGCAGATGGGCAGGAAGGCGGCCTCTGTCTTGCCGGCGGCGGTCGCCGCCGAGATGATCAGATCGGAGGTGCCGTCCAGGATGGGCCGGGCGGCGGCCTCCTGGGCAGGCCGCAGTGCAGGCCATCGCTTGCGCCAGATCCACTGCTGGATCCGCGGATCCAGCAGGTCGAACGCAGCCGAGGGCCGTTGAGCGTCGACGACGTCGCTCACAGCCGGAGGGTCGTCAACTCGTCGTCCGCCGTCCCCGCAACTGGCCCGGGCGCGGCCGTATTGTGCGCGGCGCACACCGGCGCGCCGGTCATCGCCTCGTGGACCGACGCGGCGGCAGGGTCAGTTTCGTCGTTGAGCGGGGCGAGGTCGGGGTTGCCCTCGGGTGCGATGGCGATGGTTCCGATCAAGGATCGCCAGTCGGAGCCGGGGTTCTGTTCCAGGACTGCGAGGAGGTTGAGGAACTCCTTCACGGTAGTGCGGGGTGTGCGGAAGTATGTATCGCCGATGACGTTGTTGCAGTGCTGCATGAACTGGTACAGCGCATCGTCGGGGAGCAGGTAAGCGGCCGAGTCGCCGCTGGCGTAGACGTGCCGCAGCCGGGTGAGCAGGACGTAGAAGTCCTCTGGAGTCAGGCCGTCCAGTCGCAGGACGGGACCGGAGTAGTCGACCAGACCCCCGGTTGCGTAGGTGTTCTCCGCCAGGCGGGACTGCAGAGCCTGGTAGCTGTACAAGCCGCGGCGGGTGTCGAGCAGAAAGTCGGGAGTGCCGCCGAGCAGGAAGCCGAGGTGGGCGGCGTTGCCCTGGAGGCTGTCGTTGACGATCCTGAGAATCTGCTCGTAGTTGGCGTTGCGGGCCTGGGTGTTGGCGAGCTTGTAGAGGTTGACCATCTCGTCGAGACAGACGAACAGGCCAGCGAACCCAGCCATGGTCGTGAAGCGGGCGAACAGCTTGAGCTGGTCGTAGAAGTTCGCGTCGTCGATGATGGTCCGCACGCCCAGCGAGGCCCGGGCGTCGGTCTTGGTGGCGTACTCCCCTCGCAGCCAGCGCACGGCATCGGTCTTCAGCTGCTCATTGCCGGTGTCGTGACCAGTCCAGTACGCGGCAACGATCTCAGCGAAGTCGTACCCGCCAACCATCTCCGACAGCTCGCTCAACCGCTGACGGATGACGTGCTCGGGGGCCACGTTGTGGGTGCGGGCATCGGTGAGCGCCTGAGTGACGAACCGTTCGACGACGGTCGCGAGGGCCCCGCCGTCAGGCTTGCCGCGCGTAGCCATATTGCGCATGAGTTCGGCGTACAGCGAGCGCGCCTGCCCTCGGGTGGCGTGGAGTCGGCGGTCTGGGGACAGGTCGGCGTGGATGGTGACGAACCGTTTCTCCATCGCGATCGTGCGCAGGAGGTTGAGGAAGAAGGTTTTGCCGGACCCGTACTCGCCGATCAGGAATCGGGTACCGGAGCCGCCATCGGCGATGCGGTCGAGGTCGCAGACGACGGCGCGAACCTCTTCGGCGCGTCCGACCTGGATGTGGTGCTGGCCTGTTCGTGGTACGACGCCGGAGCGCAGGGAGTGGATGATGGCGTCCCGCTCGCGCGGACGGATCTTGGTTGCGGTCATGCCAGCATCTCCTGGGCGGCGTCGTCGTTGATGGACAGGGGATCGTCCCCTTCGAGGAGGGGTTCGCCGAGCAGCTCGTACGCGGCTTCGTTCAGGCGGTCCAGGGCTCCCTCGGGCAGGAGTCCGCTGCGTTCGGCGAGGTCCTCGTAGTCCGCTCGGCTCCACGTCGGTCGTTGCGTCAGCGCGCGGAGCAGCCTCGTGTGCGCGGTGTCCAGGCCGACGACGTCGTCTCCGGCCGAGGCGCCCGGTTCCGGTGCTGCCGGTGCGGTGTCAGCCCGGCGATCGCCGGAGGCCGGGTATGTCGGCCCGCCCCGGGCCTGCTCGGCCGGTCCTGCAGGAGGTGGACCCGCGAAGGGAGTGGGCGGTTCGTCGTCGGTGAAGATGGCGGTCAGGAGTTCGGCGACGGCACTGGTCTCGGCGAGCTTCGCCTCGATCAATGCCGGGTCCAGTTCCAGCGTGGTTCCCGGGGCGTTGGACGTCGGACAGGAGTGCCGTCCCCGAGGTCTGGCGGGCACGATGTAGCTGCCCGAGGTGGTGCCTGGGCGGACCACGACTGGTTCAACGGCTGGACGAGGACGTACCGGTGCCGCCGCGCCGTGCAAGGCCGCCGGCACCGTCGCCGGATCCATGCCCAGCAGCTTGTAGATCTTTGTGACGGTGGTGACCTCGGTCGGGGCGATGATTCCGTCGGCCGCCGCGATGCGGACGACGAAGCGAGCAATCACCTCGCGTTGCGCCATGGTCAGCGTGTCGATCCGGGCACGCAGTCCGGTGAGCTTGGCGCCGGCCTTGCCCAGCCACCGAAGGTGTGCGTGCAACCGGGCGCGTTCCTGCAGAGTCAGCTCCAGGCTGGTCTCCAGGTGCGTGATCAGGTGCTGTTGTTCGTTCTCGTCGATCGTTCCGTCGGCGACGGCCACGGCGGTGGCCAGGTGAAGCAGGATCGTTGCAGCCGCGTAGGCCGGGCTTGCCGTGGTGACCGGTGCGCCAGATCGGA
>JAUPKO010000556.1 GCA_030837395.1 Actinomycetota bacterium
ACCGGGCCATTGTCGGAGCACCGGGAGCAGGTTTGTATTATTCCTATTTGTCCGACAGCTTCGGGAACATCAGGGATCGTGAGACCACAGAACAGGTCGAGGGGACGCCGTGGCAGAGGCCGACCGGAGAACGGGGCGCCGGCCGAGGGCCCGTGGCGCTGGCAGGGGACACATCTTCATCAACTATCGGCGGGGGGACGCCGACTGGGCCGCGTCGGTCCTGCAACTGGAACTCTCGAACCGTTTCGGATCCCAGAAGGTCTTCTTCGCGAGCAAGTCCTGGAGCCTTGTCCACCAGCGTCTTCAGGGCTTCGTGGAGGCTGGCTGCCAACAGGCCCACGGCCTCGGTGACGTAGCGGTGGCCAGGCCGATCCTGAGGCCCTTGGCCAGGCGCGTGTCGGTGTCGTTGTTGCGCAGACGAGCCAGGACCAGCAGCGCCTGGCACCCGGGGGCCAGTGCGTGGGGGCGTCCGTGGCGCCCCTGTCGTTGCTCGTGCAGGAGCTGAGTCTGCAGACGCAGTTGGCGGGTGGATACCTCGAAGCAGGCGGGGAAGACAGCCACGGCAGGACTTCTGGCAGTGCGTGGTGGTCTGGTAACCCCGCTCCTACCAGGAGTTCTGTGCTGTCGCCACCCAGATCACCTCACGCCTCGCAGGCTTCACCGATCACACCGAATCGGAAAGGGCTCCAGTCCTTCGGGACCAGTGAAGTTGCGGACGGTGTCCGACCGGTCAGAGTCGTGCCTAGCTGATCATGAGGCTGCTGGTTCTGCCGGATTGTCGGGGGTGGTGGTGCCGGTGGATCGCGGTCGAGCGGGGGCGGCCATGAGGCGGGGGCTACGGCCGGTGCAGACCTGGGCGATCTGGCCTGTGCCGTGGAAGACGATCCACACCGGCACGGTGGTGACCTTGATCGCTCGGTGGGTGTGCCGGACCCGGCGGGTCCGTACCGGTCGGAGACCGTTGCTGCAGACCCCATACCCGACAATCGTGACAGTCGGTGCAAGTTAATTACCTTATGGTACGATTCACGTTGAGTTGCCCGAAACGCTTATATAAGAGATGATAGGTGCAGACGTGACGATCCAGGTGCTGGACAGAGAAGGAATCCGGACCGAAAAGCCGACCTCGCTCACTGCCGCGTTCAAGGAAATCGAGCTCAAGCGGGAGATCGACGTGATTCGGTTCCGCACGTGCTGCGCTGATCCGCGGGCGAGCAAGTAGACAACCGGGTTGTTGCGGATGCTCGCACAGTGCGGCATCCGCAACATCAACCAGCGGATAGGATATTAATGCTCTACCTGCTTGATCGCCGTGGTGGACTGCACGTATTGCCGCACGAGGCTGGAGACTCGGTTTCCAAGGTGCTGCTCACACATGGCATCCCACCAACCTCGGTGCTCGTCTATCGGGACACCGACGAATCGATCATCTCGGACAATGCCCCTCTCGACACTGACGCGCTCTACACCGCGCGGCTGATCGAGGGGTACGATCTTCCCGGCATTCTCAACCTGTACCAACCCGAGCTTGCCGGAGACGCTGGACTGGCGAGCGACGCCACGCTGTTGCTGAAGCGTCGTCTCAGCATCGCGCCAGACGGTAGCCTCACCATGGAGCGGCACTCTCTCGATCCGGCAGCGGCTGCTGCGCACGTCGAGGAGACGGTGTTCAGTACGATCGACACCTTCTCCCTCCTCGAAGACACCCCTGACCTGGTCATCGGCATCTCCGGTGGGGTGGACAGTGGCTCCCTACTGATGTTGCTCAGCGCCTACCGTGACCGGTTCCCCGACCACCGGCTTACCATCCGCGCGGCCACCTTCCAGGACTTCGACAGCCGCTGCTCCGAGGCGTTCGGCTTCGCAGCCCGCATCGCCGAGCGCTTCGATGTGGAGCATCACTTGGTGGAGGCTGATGCAGCCGAGCGCGTGTTCCACCTGACCCGCCCCATCGCGCAGATCCTCATGCTCATGATGGAGGGCGAGGACGCGCATCAGGCCATGTACGTCGATCACCACTCCACGCGGCGCGTGCTGGAGGACTTCGCCACCGCGCAGGGATCGAGCACGCTGGCACTCGGGCTGCATACCACCGACCTGCTGGCCGGGCTCGTCAACTCATGGTCGTCCGGGCATGCCATGGGCCCTATCCCCGTCCGGCCGGTCGGGGACTACCGGTACGTCTTGCCGCTCGCCTTCGTGCCAAAGCGGGAGCTGCATCTGTACTACACCGAGCAGATGGGTCATCTTCCCAAGCAGACAACACCCAACCAATGGGAGTTCAACCCGGGAGACCGCAACTTCCTGTACTTCCTGGCGGATCAGCTCCAGTGGCAGTGGCCCGGCATCCAGCACTGGATGTTCGCTAGCCACACCCGGCGGACAGATGCGCATCCGGTGTTCCGGATCTGCGAGAACTGTGGCGGCGCGACCCGGGAGATTATTGGCGCACCCGTGTGGACCGGGCTGTGCGATGTCTGCATCGTCCTTGACAAACATGGATGGGTCCGTAAGTCCTGAAGTGACAGACGGAAGAGGGACATGATCGACAGCGCTCCGAACGGATCGGGCAGCGCAGCGCAGGCCTCGCCAGGCGAGCACCTGCAGCCAATCGGAATTGTCGATGGGCACCAGGCCTTCCGAGTCAACGATCACGAGGTCCTCTTCAGCAATGAGGAGATGATCACCCCGCTGCAGCCGTACCCGGGGGCCACGCTGCCGAAGGTCGTGGGACGCACCGCGTTCCCGATCCCGGACCGCGTCGGCACGTACAGCACCTGGTCGGAGTTCAAGAAGGCCCCCAAGTTCATGGCCCAGTGGGTGCACTGGCGGGACCGAGCCGAGATGGTGCTGCAGGGTCGGTACCACGACATCACCCCAGCTCACTACGAAGGCATCTTCACGCTGGTCTGCAACTTCATGTGCCCGCACTGCAGCCGCCGTGTCACCCGCAACCAGTGGGTGGTGGGCGGAACCTGGGACCACAACACCGAGATCGAGCGGAAGAACACGATGCACCTGGACGGGCTCAAACGGGTCATCGACGAACTGAGCGACCACCGCGTCGACGAACAGATGGGCATCGTGTGGGGTGGCGGCGACCCGACCGCCAACCCCCACACGTACGAGGGGATGCGCTACGCCCGCGCGCGTGGCATCACCTCAAGCTTCCTCACCAACGGCGTCTTCCTCGACGTAGACCAGTGTTTGGAGACCGACCCGGTACTCATCCGGATCAGTCTGAATTGCGGGACCGAGGAGAGCTACCGAAAGTTCCACGGCTACCCGCGCGGCTGGGACTATTTCGATCGAGTCAAGAAGAACATGCGCAATCTTTCCCGGCGAAAGCTGGAGACTGGGGCCCGGACGCTGGTCGGAATCTCGCTGATCGCCGACGAACGCAACCTGGACGACGTGATCGCCGCCACTCACCTGATCCGGGACGTCGTCGTCGATGCCGGTCGCGGCATCGACTACGTGATCGCTCGGCCGGTGATGAACTACGAACACTTTGACGCGAAGTGGGCCAGGCTCAAAGAGGGCACCGTGGATCGGGCGCACGAGCTGCTCAGCGAGGGCGGCGAGGCCTGGCAGGTGTTCCACGACCTGGGCATCCCGCTGGTACTCATCAAGGACTCGTTCGAGGAGCGCCCGACCCAGGAGGAAGACTCGCCATCAGAATGCCTGGCGTACGGCTTTTACGGCGAGATCCGGCACAACGGTGACGTGCAGCTCTGCTCGGATTCGTACGGGAATCCGAAATACAAGATCGGTAACCTGTTCGACCAGGACCTGAGCGACATCTGGACCTCGCCGCTGCGGCGGGAGGTGCTGAACCGAATCAACACCGAGAAGTGCTACCAGAAGGTATGCCCGCACAATTCTCGCGGCCACCACCACAACCGCGTCTTCCATCAGATCGAGGAGTTCCGCAGGCAGGGACGGATGGAGGAAGTCCGCCGCTGGGTCGACGCCCTGCGCGAGGTGACCCTGCCCTTGGGGCACTCGTTCTTCGTCTGACCGACCCATCCAGCTCATCTGCCAAGCCCCGCGCTCGTCGGAGGTGACCGACATGCCCTTGCGCACGACGTCCACCCCCGCTACCGGTCAGGAGGGCTGGTGGCCGCTGCCCGAGCGCCTGGGCGCCTGGGGCACTCGTACGGAGTTCGACGAGCAGCGTCCCGAGTCGGGGCAGTGGGTCTTCTGGGAGGATCGGGTTCGATTGGCGCTGGCCGGCCGCTACACCGAGGTCGCCCCCTTGCATGTCGAGGTCAGCCCGACCTACCTGTGCAATTTCGCCTGTCCCTGGTGCAGCTGCCGCAGCGCGCGAGGAGAATGGTCGCAGGACGGTGATGTCTTCCGTCACCCCCGAGCCTCGCCGCTTACGGTGATGCGCCGCCCGAAGCTGGAATCGGTGATCGACCACTTGGCCGAGCACCGCATCGAGATCATGTGGGTCGGTGGTGAGCCGACCATGAACCCGTTGCTCTACCGGGCCGCTGCCCGAGCCGGCGAACTCGACCTCAACCAGTGCATCTTCACCAACGGCAGCATCTTCAGGCCGGACCAGGCCCGCACGCTGTTCGAGGCCGGGTTCGTCTTCGTCCGGGTCAGCCTCAACGCGGTCACGCCCGAGGTCCACCATCGGCATCACGGCTACGATCCCCATCTGCCCTATGTGGGCCGAGTGGTGGAGAACGTCGAGATGCTGGCCCGCCTGCGGGCCGAGAACATCAGCGGCACGACGCTGGGCATTTCGCTGGTGGTTGACCGGGGAAACGTTGGGGATCTGCTTCCGACAGCCGAGTTCCTGGCGCGGACCTGCACCGGCACCCCGGCCGGAATAATCGACTATGTGCTCGTCCGGCCAGCGTTCCCGATGGTGGGGGCGGAGATCGACGTGGACGAGGAGTCGGTGGCGTTGTTCCGGCTACAGACGGGTGAGGGAACGCCATTTCGGCGGGTGCTCGTTGACGCTGGTATCGCGCTGGTCATGCCGGCCGCCTCCGTGAACGAGGTGGAGGCCATCCCCGAGGACGACCAGGGTTGCCTGGCCGCGGGGTGGTTTGGTGAGGTTACGCCAGCCGGTGAGATGCTGCCCTGTTCAGACCTGTACGGCGACCCGGGATTCCTCATCGGAAACCTCGGCCGGGAGCCGATCGACCGGATCTGGTCCGGGCAGCAACGGGCTACTGTCCTGGAGAAGGTGCGGGTTACACACTGCCCCTCCCGCCGGTGCCCGGCCAACGGTCGCGGCCACCACCTGAACCGCACCTTCCAGGCGCTGGAACGGCTGCGCCAGGCCGGTCAACTGAACACCGCCGAGCGCTGGATAGACGACCTGCGCCGGGTGCTGCCCCGGCCTGAGCATTCGTTTTTCCTCTGACGGCCGTGGCTGCGTCGCTACCTGTCCGCCAACTGGGGACCCGAGGGCCGGGGGTCAGTGCGCTTGCCTTCGGCAACTGGCTCAACCACGGCGGCCTGGTCGGCTACGACGCCGCGATCCGATCCGTCCACGCCGCGCTGAATGCTGGCATCTCCACGTTCGACACTGCCGACGAGTACGCCGGTGGGGAGGCCGAGAAGGTGCTGGGAGCGGCCCTGGCCAGCGTACCCCGGGAGTCGGTCACCATCTGCACCAAGGTGTTCTTCCCGACCTGGCCTGGCGACGACGGCCGCGGACTGTCCCGCCGCCACGTCCTCGCGTCCTGCGACGCCTCCCTGACTCGGCTAGGCGTCGACCACATCGACCTGTACCAAGCACACCGATTCGACCCGGACGTCGCCCTGGAGGAGACATTCGACGCGTTCGCCCGCCTGTGTGAGAACGGAAAGATCCGGTATATCGGCACCTCCGAGTGGACCACTGAGCAGCTGTCCCGGGGCGTCGCGGTAGCCGAGTCGATGGGTGTGCCGATGGTGTCCGACCAGGTGCAGTACTCGTTGCTGTGGCGCGTACCGGAGGCCGAGTTGGTCCCGGCGGCCACCGCCCGCGGGCTGGGCCTGCTGACCTACTCGCCGCTGGCCCAGGGCGTACTGACCGGGAAGTACCGTCCAGGGGCGGTCCCGGACGATTCCCGGGCCGCGCGCTCCGGTCCGGACGCGTCCATCTTCCGGCACTTCTCCGACGGGCTGCTCGACGCAGTGCAGCAGGTCGGCAAGGTGGTGGACCAGGCAGGGCTGAGACTGCCTGAGTTCGCCGTGGCCTGGGTCCTGAACCGACCGGCGGTGGCCGCCGTCATCCTCGGCGCGTCCAGGCCCGAACAGATCCAGCAAAACGTTCGGGCTGCCGAGCTGCGGCTGGACCCGGATCTCGTGAGCGCGGTGGACTCGGTTCTGGCGGCATGGGTCGAGGACGATCCGGGCAAGGCGGGACGCGGATGGTCGGTCCGCCCGGACTGGCGCCGGCAGTTCTCGGGACTGCCGAGTGCAGGCGACGAAGATCG